>CAYMTH010000006.1:0-27649 GCA_964393235.1 uncultured Solibacteraceae bacterium
AGCCGGCGGTGACGTTACTGCTCGTCATGGAACGGAACGTGCCGGCTTCCTGGTGCACAAAACCGAGTCCGTACCGGATGTCGAAAGCGACATTCTTGTTAGCGAAGATTCTGGGACCGGTGTAGGCGGTGGCGGCGAAGCGGTTGGAGGTATCCCCTGCGCGGACGCTAGCCAGGCCTGGCCCACCGCCGACTACCCAGTAAACTCTGGGCGCGACCGGCTGAGAGAACTGGACGAGGCCGAATCCCGCGATGGCGTGAATCGAAGAACTGAAAAAGATCGCATTTACGCTGGTGCCGATGGACAGTCGTGGTGTCAGGTAGCGCTGATAACCCAGGTCAACTTGGGCGCTGGTGGCTTCCGCGGCGATGTGCGGTACCGCGATGGCGGCACTGAGACGAACTTCGTCGGCTCCGGCCCTCAACGGGCGATCTTCGTTTTCGGCCGGCTGTGAGGAGGGAGTGAGGGTTGGACGCGGCGATCCTGCTCCACGGTCGACCCGTTCCTGCAGCGTCTGGCGATCGGACATCGCTCCGTACACATCGGGTCCGGCCGCGACACGGCGCATCTCGGCAAAGTCGAAGGGAGTAAACGTGAAGTTCACGGTGGGAGCGGCCTTGATGGCCTTGATCACCTCCTCGCGGGATATCCCGCGCTCCAACATCTGAATCACGTCACGGTTGGTAAGTGGCGGCTGTCCATAGACGGACACAACGGACGCCAGGCAAAGCGTGGCAAGGGAAAGGACACGTAACATATGCGCTCCGGTACTCTCACCGGCACGCGGTCTATAGTACCGGTGGAGGTTGATTTAGAGATAGTCCAGGCATAAGTCACCGTCACCGGTCGACGGTCGTAGTCAGGGCTGACAAATGCCGTTGGTAGGTGGACTGTTCTTAGTGAACCATATTCCGGCGGCGCGGAAAAGCTACCTGGAGACGGGAGTTCCGGTAATCTTGAGGTTCCGGAAACTCCCGGTCTCGTTGAAGCTGCCCAGGCCGACGCGGCCGAACTTGAGCGACCGGTCGACGGCGTGGAGCGCCTCGCTGGTCTTGCCGTTGGCGTAGCAGCGCATCTCGCCGGTCTTGCCGTTCCAGACGAGCTTCACGCGGGTCCATTCCTGCGTCGGCAGCAGGCCGGGGCCGCCTTCGATGGGAGAGATGCGGACACGCTCGCCGCCGAAGACGTGGAAGACGCCGTTGTGGACGGGCTGTTTGGCGGGATCGTCCACCGAGATGTGGGCGTAGTTGAAGTGGGCGTCGTCCTGGTGGGCGAAGACGAGGAGGAGGCTCTTGCCGTTGCGCTTCACGTCGACCTCGAGGGTGAAGGAGGAGTAGGGCCCCTCCTGCAGGATGGCGAACTGGCTCGGGCGGCGGGGGACGCCGGGCTCGTGCTTGGTGACGAGGTCCAGCTGCTCCGGGGAGGCCTTCCAGTTGGCGGCGACGGGAACCGACCAGGTGCGGCCGAGGGCCGTGATCAGGTCGCCGGCCGGGAGCGTGGCGGCCGCCAGAACGAGTCCGAGCAAAGTCTTCATAGAGTTGATTATGAAATAATGCCGACATGAATCGTCGTCAGTTTGGTTTGATGGCGGCCGCCGCAGCGATTCCCGTTTCGGCCAAGCCGAATTCGAAGATCGCCGGCGTCCAGATCGGCGCCATCACCTATTCGTTCCGCGCCCTGCCCAGTTCGGCGCCCGAGTTGTTGAAGTACTGCACGGAGCTGGGGATCAGCGCCGTCGAGTTGATGGGAGACGCGGCCGAGAACTTCGCCGGCGCACCGGCCTCGCGCCCGCCCGCGTTCGGGGGTGGACGGCGCCAGTTGACGCCGGAGCAGCGGGCCACGCTGCAGAAGATCGCCGATGAGCGGAAGAAGTGGCGGCTCGGCGTGTCGATGGACAAGTATAAGGAGCTGCGCAAGCTGTACAACGGCGCCGGCGTGGACATCGCGATCGTCAAGCTGGGCCTGACGACGGAGATGTCGAACGAGGAGTACGAGTACGTGTTCAACGTCGCCAAGGCGCTGGGCGCGCGGTCGGTGACGATGGAACTGCCGACCGATGAGAAGCTGACGCAGCGGATCGGCGATTTCGCGGCGAAGTACAAGATCTACGCCGGCTATCACAACCATACGCAGGTGAACGAGAAGAGCTGGGAACGGGCGCTGGCGCAGTCGAAGTACAACTCGATCAACCTGGATATCGGGCATTTCACGACGGCCATCAACGGGTCGCCGGTGCCGTTCATCAAGGCGAACGCGGCGCGGATCTCGTCGTTCCACCTGAAGGACCGGAAGTTCCAGACCGAAGGCGGGGCGAATCTGCCGTGGGGCCAGGGGAGCACGCCGATCAAGGAAGTGCTGCAGTTGATGAAGAAGGAAAAGTACAAGTGGCCGGCCAACATCGAGTTCGAGTACGCGCTCGGGGAAGGCTCGACCGTGATGGCGGAAATGAAGAAGTGCCTCGACTATTGCCGCGCCGCGCTGGCGTAGGCACGGGGGTTGTGACCCGGTGTCCGGGTGTTATGGCGCACCCGGACATCGTAAGTTGTTGATTTTTCGGTGCGGCCCGTTTGGCAAGGGGCGTGCAAACGAGAAGAGCGATGAACGCTGTCGCCAAATTCGGTTTCGCCGTGATGGTGGCAGTGGTGTTGCTGTTGAGTCCCGTGGGCGCCTGCATGGCACCGGCGGGCACGGCAACCAGCGAAGCGGGTCATCCTTGCTGTCCGCCAAAACCCGCTCCGCTTCCTGACGACTGCGCCCGGCCAGGGTGCATTTACATGGACACCAAAGTGGTTCCCGTCGCGGCCAGCGCGACGGATGCCGGTCCGCTGAGCGCGTCTCCCGCTCTATTGACCCGCGTAGAACCCGTTCCTGAAAGCCCCCTGGCCCGCGCGGCCGAACAGCCTGCGCCCGCACGTTTGCAGCGGTACATGGTGTTTCATCAACTCCTGATCTGACCGGGCATCTCCTCGTGTCCTGGTAACCGCCTTCTCC
The DNA here is from genome assembly GCA_964393235.1 of uncultured Solibacteraceae bacterium. Lineage (GTDB taxonomy): Bacteria > Acidobacteriota > Terriglobia > Bryobacterales > Bryobacteraceae. The sequence continues at coordinate 2,992 of CAYMTH010000006.1, forward strand.
CACTGACGGGGGAGAAGGCGGACTTCTTAGCGCGATTTTCGTGCTGCAGGAATGACCGACTCGGGAGGTTGGTGCGAGATGCGCACTGCATGCCTGATAGCGGGGCTGCTGGCCGGAATGCTCACCGCCCAGCAGCCGCCGGCCGACGATCCGTTCGCGGATGTCGCGCCGAAAGCCGCCGAAGAAGCCCCCAAACGCGGGTTTTTCAACGATAACTTCGGGTTTCGAAAGGAATTGATGTCGCAGTTCACGTACAATCCGGACGGGACCGGCGCCAGCCGGCAGTCGGTCGGGTTCGAGATCCTGAAGAAGTTCTCGACCCGGACGAAGACCGTGGCGGCGCTTAACTTTCAGGGCCGGCTGGTCCGGCGCGACGGTTTCCTCCCTGTTTCCAACGACATGGAAGGCGCGACGCGGCGCGGCTGGTTCTTCGAGTATCACAACGCGTACGTCGACCTGTATAACCTGGGCGGGAAGGCGGGACGGTTCAACTGGCGCGCGGGGCGGTTTTACGTGCCGTTCGGGCTGAATCTGCAGACCGATACGCACGGGCCGGTGCTGCAGCTGTCGAACGATCGGAATTTCGGCTTCGAACGGGACTGGTACACCGGGGCGTGGGGGTCGGTGAACCGGCACCTGAACTACGACGCGTATTACATGACGGGGTCGGGGTACGACCTTAAGTATAAGGGGCAGAAGGGGTTAGCGGCGGGGCGGGTGAGCCTGGCGAACCGGTTCCTGACCGAATACGGGCTGGAGGGGGGCGTTTCGGCGATCGGGGGCGAGCGGCTCGGGATGCACGGGATGGACGTGATCGCGACGCGGCGGGCGGGGGTGGACGCGCGGTGGCGGCGGGCGGCGCGGGCGGGCCTGGCGACGCTGACCACGGAGCTGAGCCGGGGACGCGACGGCGCGCAAGCCGTTTCGATGCAACTGTTTCAGGGCGAGTATCTGCACCGTTCGCGGCGCTGGAGCACGGCGCTGCAGTACCGCCGGTTCGGGGGGCGGACGGTGGACGATGCGGTGATCGGGGAGGTCGGTTTCTATTTCCGGAACGACATCGCGGGATCGAGCCTGCACTGGGTAAAATTCGTCGTCGAGCAGCGGCCGAAGGGCACAGCGATGGTACTTCAGTACTATATTTATCGATGAAAAAAGGGGCGTTTTATGTGTCGTTTTGCGCTGTTTTTGCTCACTTTCGTGCCGGTCTTGTACGGGGCGATCGGGTGCACGCTGTCGAACCCGGCCGAGGACCTGAAATACCTCTATCCGCAGATGACCACCTATAAGGAAGAGCTGCGGGAGTTCCCGCGGATGAAGGACGGGGCAGCGCTGTACCGGAGTCTGCAGGAGCGGCTGGCGGGGGAACTGGACCCGATCTACGAGGCGATGGACACCCCGTACACGGTGTATAGCGTGTATCAGGGGCAGACGCGGATCGGGATTGTGCACGGGGTGAACGTGCCGGGGAAGGGCGGGGTGATTCAGGTGTTTCTGTCGGTGGACCCGGGGACGGGCGAGATCCGGCGGTTCTTCTATCAGCGGCTGGAGAGCCCGGCGGCGAAGGTGTTGAAGGCGAAGGCGTTCCGGGACCAGTTCGCGGGGCTGACGCTGGGGGACTTCTATAAGCACGACTACTATGCGGCGAAGCAGCCGGGGGCGAAGGCGGACCGGGTGGGCGCGATCGCGGCGCCGACGGATCATCCGGACTACCGGACGTCGCTGCGGGGGATCCGCAAGAATTTGATTCTGCTGGACTTTTTTGTTTTCCAAAAGAGATTTGAACCGTTCTATGAGCGGGCGAAGGGAGCTGCGAAATGAAAACCATTCTGGGGTTGTGTCTCACGATCGTGCTGGCGGGCGGGTTTCTGCTGTGGCAGAACAGCCGGAAGCCGGAGCAGATGGGTGTGTTCACGGGGGCGCCGAAGGTGGAGGCGGCGGCGTTGATCGAGCGTCCGGAGGCCTATTTGAGCCAGACGGTTCTGGTGGAGGGCGAGGTGCGGTACCAGTGCAAGGCGGCGGGGTGTTTCTTCTTCTTCACGGCGGGCAGCCGGCAGCTGCGGGTGGATCTGGAGCAGGTGGCGGCGACGCTGCCGATCCGGGAGGGGCGGATGGCGCGCGTGGAGGGTCAACTGGTGAAGTACGGGGACGGGTATCAGCTGCTGGGCAGCGGAGTGGAGTTTCTATGAGCTATCTGGAACTGGCCGTGAAGAATTTGCGGCGGCGTCCGGTGCGGACGGCGCTGACGGTGGCGGGGGTGGCGCTGGCGGTGACGGTGGCCGTGTCCCTCGGGGGCTTCACGCTGGGGTATCGCGGGGCGATCGATAAGAGCATCGACATGCTGGGGTTCCAGGTGATGATCATGGCGAAGGGGTGTCCGTACGAGGCGGCGACGATGATGCTGAAGGGCGGGACGGGGCTGCTGTACCTGCCGGCGGATGTCTACGACAAAGTGAAGCAGGACACGGAGATCGAGACGATTACGCCGATTTTCGTGGGCGTGGCGGAGAAGCAGGGGAGCGGCATCCGCGAGGAGGAAGAGGGGAAGAACTTTCTGATTCTGAGCGGGATCGACGTGGCGAGCTACCGGGTGATGAAGCCGTGGATGGCGCTGCGGGGCGGGCGGTGGTTCAGCGGGGGGGTGCGGGGAGAGGTGGTGTTGGGGTACGAGGCGGCGGAGTACGAGCAGCGGAAGGTGGGGGACGTGTTCTACGCCTCGATCGCGCCGGCGGGGGCGGCGGAGGCGGTGCAGCGGGAGTTCAAGGTGGTGGGGATTCTGGAGCGGACGGGGACGCAGGACGATGGGACGGTATTTCTGCCGCTGGACGAGGCGCGGGAGTACTTCAACCGGGCGGGGCAGTTGACGATTCTGGGGATCAAGCTGAAGCAGTTCAGCGGGCACGCGATGCACGAGTTCGAGTCGCGGTGGCTGAAGCTGCCGGAGGTGCAGGTGGTGGGGCTGCAGCAGGTGAAGAGCACGCTGGTGAACCTGGTGGCGACGGCGCAGACGATGATCGCGGCGGTGGCGGTGATCGCGATCGTGGTGGCGTTCATCGGGGTGATCAACACGATTCTGATGAGCGTGTACGAGCGGACGGCGGAGATCGGGATCATGAAGGCGCTGGGGGCGCGGCGGGATTCGATTTTCCAGCTGATCTGGCTGGAGACGGTGCTGGTGTGTTTTCTGGGCGGGGTGGCGGGGTCGGCGCTGGCGGTGGTGGGGTCGGGCGGGGTGGAGCGGGCGATCCGGGCGGTGGCGGATATGGGGGTGAGCGGGTCGATTGTGCGGCTTACGCCGGGGGTGGTGGGTTATGCGGTGTTGGGGGCGGTGGTTTTGGGGTTCTTTGCGGGGCTGTATCCGGCCTGGAGAGCCTCGTCGATGCGTCCGGTGGAAGCGATCAGCCGAGGGAACTGAAATGGCACTCATTGAAGCAAAGGGATTGAAGCGGCATTACCGGCGTGGGACGGAGACGGTGCGGGCGCTGGACGGGGTGGATATCGAGATCCGGGAGGGGGAGATTGTCTCGATTCTGGGGCCGTCGGGGTCCGGGAAGACGACGCTTATTAACCTGCTGTCGTGTCTGGATGCGCCGACGGAGGGGTCCTTGCGCGTAGCGGGGAAGGAGGTGGCGGGGTTGTCGGAGGATGAACTGGTGGAGGTCCGGCGGGGGGTGCTGGGGTTCGTGTTCCAGAACTTTTCGCTGCTGCCGACGCTGACGGTGCGGGAGAACGTGGAGCTGCCGCTGCTGTTTTTGGGGCGGAAGCCGGAGCCGGGGAAGACCGACGCGATTCTGGCGGCGGTGGGGCTGACGGAGCGGGCGACGCATTATCCGAACGAGCTGTCGGGCGGGCAGATGCAGCGGGTGGCGATCGCGCGGGCGTTGATGGCGGGGCCGAAGATTCTGGTGGCGGACGAGCCGACGGGGAACCTGGACTCGGTGACCGGGGAGGCGATTATTGCGCTGTTTCAGAAGCTGGCAAGGGAGCAGGGGCTGGCGATTCTGCTGACGACGCATAATCCGGTTTTTGGGGCGGCGGCGGACCGGTCGATTACGCTGCGGGATGGGAGGATTGTGTAGGGGGGTGGGGTGTCGGGTGTGCGGTGGGCAGGGGGGGGATTGTCGCGCGGGGACACGCTGAAGCATGTCCCCGACAGGAGGGGACCGGGTGGGCGGTGGGAGGGGGGGGGGGGGGCACCGGGGAGCGTCGCCCCGGGGGGGGGGTTGGGGGGGGGGGGGGGGGGGGGGGGGGGTTGGGGCGGGGGGGTCGCCGAGGACCAGGCCGCCGGGGAGTTCTTCGCCGAAGACACGGTCGAAATCGCCCTGCGTTTCGCCGTCGAGGACTTGCTCGAGATCCGGATCGTCCACGATCAGACGGCGGACCAGCGCCGTCGTCTGCGGGTTTACGTCCAACGTCACGTTGCCGGTGCGCTGGGCGAGGCGGACCAGGGTCTCGGCCGCGTTGGGGACCTTCGCGAGGGACTCGACCCAGCGGGCGGCCGTGGTGCTCGGTAGCACCTGGTTGATGGGGCCGTAGAAGAGACGGCGCGCTCCGAGACGGGCGATGCACCAGAGCTCGCTGGCCCCACCATCGTTGTTGCGGAGACGGCGGACCAGGGCATCGCCAAGCTCCGTCCGGGTGCCGATGGGGAGATGCTCCAGGCTCGAGGCCGTACGCCACATTTCGCGGTTGAGACTCGAATTGATGCGCTGCACCTTCTTGTTGCCCTTGGGCAATAGATACTGGGCGATGCGCTGGTACATGTCGGCCTGCTGGTTCCGGTTCAACCCGCCCGCGACACGGCCCCAGAAGATGTACCACTCGATCTCCACCTGCACCTGATTGCCGAACGTCATGCCGGAGGCGTAGACGCGGCGGGACTGCTCAATACGAAGATCGTCGCCCGGATAGCCGAAGCCGGGGCGGAGGCAGAGACCGCAGAGGTTCAACCAGCGGGCCTCGTGGGCGGCCGACTTCTTGCGGCCTTCGGCGTGTTCGAGGAACTTGTCCCCGAGGGCGCGGATGAGGTCGAGGGGCCAGGAGAGGCGGCCGAGTCCGAGAAGCTGTTCCAGTTTCGACGGGAGTTCTTCCGGGGCGTTTTTGCCGTTGGGGCCGAACACCGACTCGACGGCGGCGAGGGCGGCGACGCGGGCTTCGTCACTGATGACGGCGGCGGCGCGGCGCGTGGTGGCCGACTGGGCTTTGGCCTTGCGCAGCTCGAACTGCAGGCGCCAGCGGTTGTCGCTCACCTTCGAATCGCAGTAGATCTCAATGGTCCCGACGGCGGTGAGTTTGGCGCCGAGCTTGACGGGAACGAGGCGCTCGCCTTGCGGCTTGCCAAAACGAATGAGGGCGTTCAGCGGGGCGTGGGCGTGGAGTTCGGCGGATTCGACATCGGCGGCGGGGAACTCGACGAGCGAGCCGAGTTGGTCCTCGGTGCGGGTGAGGGAGCTGTAGAGGCGGAAGCTGACGGGCTTGTTGGCGACGAGTTGCAGGCCTTCGATGTCGAGTTCGAGCGACGCGCCTTCCTCGGTGCCGCGCGGGGCGAGGCACACAGTCTTCAGCGGGTCCGTGGCTTCGCCGAGGCCGATGAAGTATGCCCGGGGGAGACCGCCGCGGACGAGGACGCCGGTGCCGGTGGTTTTGGCGTTGGCGTAGTAGGCGGCGCCGACGGCGACGGCGAGGTCGAGGTCGCGGTTTTCGAAGATGATGGGGCGCTTGCCGTACCAGGATTCGAGGACGTCGGCGACGCGCTGGCGGAGGATTTCGGGGATGAAGAAGCCGCCGTTGAAGAGGATGGCGTCGGGGACGACGTCGCCGGCGCCGGCGAGGAAGGCGGCGAGGTGTTTGGTGACGGCGGGATCGGAGACGTAGGGGAGGCCGAGTTCGCGGAAGATGGAGCGTTTGTCGTCGGTGGGGCGGTCGGCGAGGGCGCACCCGGGGAGGAAGCCGTCGAGGGCCAGTTCGAGGGCTTCGGCGCGGGTGATTTCGGTGCGGAGGGTGCCGCCGATGAGGGACGACCCGGCGCCGAGGACGGTGATTTCCACCTTTTCCACGGCGGGGTTGTTGAGCATGCGCTCCTTGGCGGCGGCGCACTGGCGGCGGAGGGCGGCGCGCTGGCGGAGGCTCAACTGCTGGCCGAGCTTGGCTTCGACGAGCCAGGCGAGGGTGAGGTCGAGGTTATCGCCGCCGAGGAGGAGGTGTTTGCCGACGGCGGTGCGGGTGAACTCGACGACGTCGCCTTTGCGGGAGACCTTGATGAGGGTGAAGTCGCTGGTGCCGCCGCCGACGTCGCAGACGAGGACGTTCTGGCCGTCGAAGAGGGTTTTCTGGGACTCGGCGAGGTGGTTGGCGATCCAGGAGTAGAAAGCCGCGGCGGGTTCTTCGAGGAGGGTCAGGTTTTCGAGGCCGGCCTCGCGGGCGGCTTCGACGGTGAGTTCGCGGGCTTCCTCGTCGAAGGAGGCGGGGACGGTGAGGACGATGTCCTGCTGGGCGAGGGGGTGATCGGGGTGGGCGGCGTCCCAGGCCTCGCGCATGTGGGCGAGGTATTTGGCGCTGACTTCGACGGGGGAGAGTTCGCGGGCGGATTCCTGGGTATCCCAGGGGAGGATTTTGGCGCGGCGGTCGACGTCGGGGTTGGAGAGCCAGCTTTTGGCGGAGTGGACGGTGCGGGTGGGGGTGAGGGCGCCCTGTTCGCGGGCGTAGGCGCCGACGTAGTTCTGGTCGCCGAGGTAGAGGAAGCTGGGGAGGGTGCGGAGGGATTCCTGGCGGCCCTGGGCGACGAACTGGGGGATTTCGAAGACCTGGATGGTCTGGTCGTCGTCGGAGGGGTCCATCCAGGCGAGGGCGGAGTTGGTGGTGCCGAGGTCGATACCGATCTTCATTGCGTTTGCTCGCGAACGTTGAATTCGAGTTTCCAGCGCTGGTCGTTTTTGCCGACGCACCAGAGCTCGAGGACGCCGGTGGCGGTGACGTCGGCGGCGAGGGTGACGCGGGTGACCTTTTCGGGGGCGGCGGGGAGGGAGACCTCGATGGGGGAGAGCTCTTCGACGCCGGGGGGAATGGGATCGAGGACGTCACCGGGCTTGTCGTCGTGGCGGGAGACGGAAGAGAAGAAGCGGAACTCGGCGGGTTCGCCGGTTAGGAGGCCGAACTCCTGTTTGGGGAGTTCGACGGAGGAACCTTCTTCGAGGCCGAAGGGGACGACGGTGAGGGCCTTCATGGGCGCGGGGAGGCCGGGGACGGCGGGCATGGAGGATTCGATGCCGATGTAGTAAGTCCGGGGGACGCCGCCGCGGATGCGAATTCCCTTCCCCTGGCGGGCGAGGCCGTAGTAGGCGGCGCCGCGGGCGACGGCGTGCATGAGGTCTTCGCCTTCGAGGACCTGGACGGGTTGGGGGAGCCAGGCGTTGAGGGTCTCGAGGAGGCGGGCGCGGACGATGGGGGAGTGGAGGACGCCGCCGTTGAAGAGGACGTGGGTGGGGGCGCCGGCCTGCTGGATGAACTTGGCGAGGTGGGCGGTGATGCGGGGGTCGGAGGCGTAGGGGAGGCCGACTTCGGCGAGGGCGGCGCGGCGGGTTTTGGCGGGCTGTTCGGCGGGGTCGACGGCGGGGAGGAAGCCCTCGAGGAGGACCTGTTCGAGGGTTTCGCGGCGGAGGGCGGCTTTGATGGTGCCGCCGATGAGGCCGGTGCCGCGGCCGAGGATGGTGACGGGCTCTTCGGGCTGGGAGGCGCCGGGGGCGAGGAGTTTTTCCTTGGCGGCGCGGCAGCGTTGCCAGAGCATGTGGAGCTGCATGGCGTCGAGCTTCGTATTGCGGGCGGCGAGTTCGGCTTCGACGTGGCGGGCGAGGGCGAGATCGATATTATCGCCGCCGAGGAGGATGTGTTCGCCGACGGCGACGCGTTCGAGGGTGAGTTCGCCGGCCTGTTCGCCGACGGCGATCATGGTGAAGTCGGTGGTACCGCCGCCGATGTCGACGACGAGGATCTTGTCGCCGGGCTTGACGCGGGAGCGCCAGTCCTCGTGCTTTTCGAGCCAGGCGTAGAAGGCGGCCTGGGGCTCTTCGAGGAGGACGAAGTTGGCGATGCCGGCGCGGCGGGCGGCTTCCTCGGTGAGGGAGCGGGCGGAGGCGTCGAAGGAGGCGGGGACGGTGATGAGGACCTGAGCGTTTTCGGTACCGCCGATGGCCTGGCGGAGGTGGGCGAGGTAGGCGGTGGAGGCGTCGAGGGGGGAGATCTTTTGAACGCCTTCGGGAGCGGTGAGGGGGAGGAGGGGGGCGGTACGGTCGATGGCGGGGTGGGATAGCCAGCTTTTGGCGGAGTGGACGAGGCGGGAGGAGTTTTCGACGCCGCGGCGCTTGGCCCATTCGCCGGTGATGAAGGGGGGCGCGGGGTCCCAGGGAAGGGCGGTGGCGCCTTCGGCGAACTCTTTGGAGCCGTGGAGATAGAGGGACGAGGGGAAGAGGGGCTCTTCGCGGAGCTCGCCGGGGCCGGTGAGTTGGGGGATGGGAGGGACTTCGACGGCGCCGCCGGTGGAACGGGCGACGGCGCAGTTGGTGGTCCCGAGGTCGATCCCGATGACGGTGGACACGGTGCTACTCAACTTCGATTTCGGCGGGGGCGATGATGTTCAGGTTGACGGAGGAGTTGACCTTGGGGAGGTCGATGGTGGTGGCCTTCCAACCTTTGTGGCGGAGGATGCCGCCGGGGGCGCGGCCTTCGGCGGGGACGTTGCCGATGAACTTGAGGCCCTGTTTGGCGTCGGCGCCGGCGGCTTCGGATTTGGCGTAGGTGCCTTCGACGCCATCGACGATGGGGGCGAGGGTGACGGTGCGCTTGAGGACGGTGCCGCACTGTTCGTGGAGGGTGCGGACGGCGGCGCCGACCTGATCGTCGGAGTAGGGGGCGATGTCTTCCATGAGGAAGTCGACGGGGCGGGCTTCGCGCTGGGGGAGGCCGAGGAGCTGGAGGGCGCCGTCGGTGGGTTTGACCTCGGGGGCTTTGGGGGCGGCGGGCTTGGGGGGCTCGGGTTTTTTGACTTCCGAGGCCTTTACGTAGCCGTAGGCCCGGGCGACATCGGGCGGGAGCTCGCCGCCGAAGAGGATGCCGAAGAAGCTGGAGAACGCGTTACCGATACGAGACAAATGAATTTACTCCGAAACTACCAGGATACAACCGGAAGGACTGGCGGATTCGACTTAAGCACGGAGTTGGGCCGCGGGCACGCGAAAAACGCCCTTGATGCATTCCGGGTTCCGGACGGCGATCTGAATGTGGGTCTTCTCACTGAACCCTGAACCCGGGTAGGCTTCTCTGCCTTCGGTGAACACTCCCTTGACGGTGTCGAGAGCAGGCAGGTTCTGCGCCTCGAGAATGGAGTGCAGGTGCCGAATGACGGCGCAATCGAGGTTTCTTCTGAGACCGTCGCCGCTGTTGGCCGGAAGCGCGCCGCCAGCGGCCTTGGTAACCTCGGCGAGACTGTCGTAGGCGATGCGCAACCAATCCAAGCCGGCAGAGGTGGTCAGGTCGAGGCAGAGTCCGACTTCAATCACCGCACCGATTCCGTACGGCCGGGAGATTCTCGACCCTCTGCGTTGGGAGGATTCCCTGGCAAATTCCAGTCCTCTAAGGGGATTCGCCTCCCAGAAATAAATGCCGGGGCCAAGCCAGTCGTACTCGTTATCGCTGGGCTTGAAGGAGGCTCCGCCGAGCAGACGTTCTCCCACGCGTTGATCGCAGCCGTGGTAGCCGAGAATGAATGCGGAGGTGAGGCGGTGCAATGCGGCTAACTATACCTTTTCGTTAGCTTCCCCGATTTGGTGTAAATGCCCTCGTCGACGAGGACTTTTCGTGCCGTCGCCGGCGATTTTACGGCGCGAGTGGTGAAGGCTTTTGCCGCCTTTCGGAAATTCTCGACCGCTTCACGAGAATTCAGATCCTGCCCGGATGTCGCGCCTGTCTGTACCTTCACGCCTATAGGTTATCAGTTTGGGAGGGGTTGGCCGATCGAATAGAGGGCCGAGGCGGTGCGGATGTAGAGATGGCCGCTGGCGATGGCGGGGGTGGCGTAGATGGGTTCGTCGAAGTCGTTGACCTGCAGGAGCTCCCACTGGGCGCCGGGGGTGAGGACGGCGGCTCTGCCCTGTTCGGAGAAGAGGAAGATCTTTCCGGCGGCGGCGATGGGGGAGGCGTAATAGGAATCGATGGCGCCGGGGATGCGGGCGGACTTGTGGATTTCGCCGGTGGCGGGGTTCATCGAGGTGAAGATGCCGCCGGTTTTGACGGTGTAAAGGACACCGTCGTAGAGGAGCGGGGAGGGGACCTCGGGGACCATGCGCTGGTGCTTCCAGGCGACGTGAGTAGTCGTCAGGTCGCCACGGGCATCGCCGGGTTTGACGGCGAGGGTGACGTTCGATGCCTCGCGGCGGGCGCGGTAGAACGACCATTCGCGGGCGTCGAGGCCGCCGTCGTTATCGAGATCGATGGCCTGCCAGCTGCCGCCGTGCTTCCAGGCGGCGGGCAGTTCGGCGTTTTGGAGCTTGTTGTCGCGGTTGGCGTCGGCTTCGCGGGCGGCTTCGGCGAAGGGAGGGAGGGGCTTGGCCTGACCGGGGTCGGCGCCGGGAGCCCAGCCGGTGGCGTAGACGGTATCGCCGTCGACGATGGCGGAGGCTTTGATCTGCCAGGAGAGGCCGCGGACGGACCAGAGCTCCTTGCCGTCGGCGAGGGCGTAGGAGGCGAGGAGGTAAGAGCCGGGGACGATGACCTGGTCGACGCCGGCGGGGGAGCGGAAGAGGGACGGGGTGGCGAAGCCGTGGACGACGGCGGGGCGGAGGGTTTTCCAGAGCAGGCGTCCGGAGGCGGCGTCGACGGCGAGGACGAACGATTCGGTGTCCTGGTCGCAGACGAGGACGAGTTTGCCGGCGGCGAGGATGGGGCTGGCGCCCATGCCGTGGAAGTTGGCGAAGGGCGGGAGGGGGTGGCGCCAGCGCTCGTTGCCGTCGGGGCCGTAGGAGATGAGGCCGAAGTCGGAGAAGAAGACGTAGACGTTCGTGCCGTCGGTGACGGGGGAGGGGCTGGCGGGGTTGTTGAGCTTGTGGCGGTTTTCGGAGCGGGCGTGGGGGAGGGCGCGACGCCAGAGGACCTTGCCGGTGCGGCGGTCGAGCTTGAGGGTGAGGAGCTGGGCGTTTTCGTGGGCGGTGAGGAAGAGGGCGTCTTTGGTGAGGACGGGGGAGGAGGCGCCGGGGGGGATGGAGGTGCGCCAGGCGACGTTGACGGTGGGGCCGAAGGCGGCGGGGAGGTTGGCGGTGGCGGCGACGCCGGAGCCGTTGGGGCCGCGGAAGGAGGACCATTCGGCCGCGGAGAGGAGCGCGGGGAGGAGGAGGAGGGCGGGGCGCATGGTGAGGCGATTTTATATTGCTACGCTACGGTCATGCTACGTTTCGTGTGGGCACTGGCGCTGGCGGGCGCGGCGTTTGGACAGCAGGCGCAGGACGCGGACTTCGCGCTGGCGGTGAAGCAGTGGACGACGAAGCCGGAGTTTTCGTCGCCGCTGGTGGATCATCTGCCGGTGGTGAAGGGCGTGCCGATGCCGAAGGAAGTGCTGGGCTACCACGTCGGGATGCCGAAGAAGCTGACCGATACGGCGACGATCCGGCGCTATTTCGAGGCGCTGGCGAAGACGTCGAAGCGGCTGCGGATCATCGAAACGGGCACGACGGACGAGGGCCGGCCGTGCTGGAGCGCGGTGATCGCCGATGAGCAGACGCTGGGTTCGCTCGACACGTACAAGGGCTATCTGGCGAAGCTGGCGGACCCGCGCGGGATGAGCGCGGGGGAGGCGGAGCGGGTGCTGGACCGGGCGAAGCCGGTCTATCACATCACGGGCGGGCTGCACTCGAGCGAGACGGGGCCGCCGGAGATGCTGATGGAGCTGGCGTACCGGCTGGTGGCTGAAGACGGGGCGCTTTATGACGGCATCCGGAAGAGGCTGATCGTTATGATTACGCCGCTGCTGGAGCCGGACGGGCGCGACCGGTATGTGGAATGGTACCGGCGCTACAAGGTGAACGAGGAGAGCGAGGACGACCGGCTGCCGGGGCCGCCGTACTGGGGAAAGTACATTTTCCACGACAACAACCGGGACATGAACTACTCGCAGGTAACGATGCGGAACTGGCTGAAGGCGTATCTGGAGTGGCATCCGCCGATCGTGCACGACCTGCATGAGTCGGTTCCCTTCCTCTACACGTTCAGCGGGCAGGCGCCGCAGAACCCGAATCTGGACCCGATTCTGTACGCGGAGCTGCCGTGGTTTGCGAACTACGAGATGACGAAGCTGATCGGCTACGGGATGCCGGGGGTTTGGACGCACGCGTTCGTGGACATGTGGTCGGTGGGGTATTTGGGGTTCATGGCGTCGAACCACAACGGGATGCTGCGGATGTATGAGACGTACGGCAACGGCGGGGCGAACACGATGAAGCGGAAGGTGACGGGGGACGGGGACCGGTTCGGGGCGGCGAAGCGGGAGTGGTTCCGGCCGCTGCCGGCGTACCGGGAGGTGGAGTGGTCGCTGCGGAACAACACGAACTATATGCAGACGGGCGTGCTGGCGGCGCTGGAGCTGGCGTCGTCGCACCCGCGGGTGATTCTGGAGAACTTCTATAAGAAGTCGCTGCACGCAGTGGAGGACGGGGCGAAGGGGGCGCCGTACGCGTTCGTGATTCCGGCGGGGCAGCGGGACCAGACGCGGGTGGCGTGGGTGGTGAATACGCTGCGGCTGCAGGGGATCGAGGTGGGGACGCTCAAGGAGGACTGGAAGGAGTACAAGGCGGGGTCGTTCGTGGTGAAGCGGAATCAGCCGTACGGGCGGCTGGCGAAGAGTCTGCTGGAGCGGCAGGTGTTTCCGGACCCGAACCTGCGGACCTACGACGACACGGGTTGGACGCTGGGGCTGGCGGCGCATATCGAGGTGAAGGAGATTGGCGATAAGGCCGTGCTGGAGGTGGCGACGGCGGCGGTGGACCGGTTTGAACCGAAGGGACGCGTGGAGGGATCGGGGGGCGTGCTGGCGGTGTTGCACAACGGCGAGCACGGGCTGATTTCGCTGCGGTACCGGATGAAGGACGTGGCGTTCGAGGCCGTGGAGAAGGAGTTCGCGGCGAACGGGACGAAGGTGCCGGCGGGGTCGTACCTGGTGGCGGACTCGGCGCGGGCGCGGCGGGAGATCGAGGCACTGGGGCTGCGGGCGGTGGCGCTGGCGGCGGCGCCGGCGGAGGTGAAGCGGCACGCGGTGGACCTGCCGCGACTGGCGGTGTTCAGCACGTGGGGGAACACGCAGCCGGTGGGGTGGGTGCGGCACGCGCTGGACCATTACGGCGTTGCGTACGAGCTGATTTATAAGGAGCGGGTGAAGAAGGGCGGGCTGCGGGCGGCTTACGACGTGCTGCTGATTCCGAATCAGATGGCGAGCGGGAAGGGGCTGGTGTACGACATCGAGCCGGCGAAGATTCCGCTGGCGTACAAGGATCTGTACGGGGAGTCGGAGGACATTACGGGCGGGATGGGGCTGGCCGGGGCGCTGGAGATTGAGAAGTTCGCGCGGGAGGGGGGCGTGGTGATCACGCTGGGGACGTCGAGCTATTTTCCGGCCGAGTTTGGATTGACGCGGGAGGTGGAGGCGCGGCGGACGTCGGGGGCGTTCTATGCGCCGGGGCCGATCGTCGAGACCGAGGTGATGAAGCCGGCGCATCCGGTGTTCTACGGCTACGACAAGAAGCGGCTGGCGGTGCGGTACGCCAACGGGCCGGTGTTCGCGGTACCGGAGAAGGAGCGGGAGAAGTGGACGCTGGCGAAGTACACGGGCGTGGAGCTGAGCGGGCTGTTGAAGGGCGCGGGGGAGATCCGGGAGAAGGCGGCGATTCTGGACGTGCCGGCCGGGAAGGGGCGCGTACTGCTGTTCGCGACGAACCCGTGCTACCGGTGGCAGAACCACGGCGAGTTCACGATGCTGTTCAACGCGATTCTGCACTATAACGACTAACGATGCGGCTACTATTGTTCCTTTGTTTCGCGGGGCTGGCGGCGGCGCAGGAGCGCGACGGGTTTGTCGACGTTCCGGGCGGGCCGGTGTGGTATCGCGTGATGGGGACGGGCGGGGGCGTGCCGCTAGTGGTGCTGCACGGGGGGCCCGGCGGGACGTCGTGCTCGTATCTGGCGCTGGACTCGCTGGGCGGGGAGCGGCGGGTGGTGGTGTACGACCAGCTGGGGAGCGGACGGTCCGGGCGGCCGGCGGACCGGCGGCTGTGGAAGGTGGAGCGGTTCGTGGAGGAGTTGCACACGGTGCGGCGGCGGCTGGGGTTGAAGCGGATGCACCTGATGGGGCATTCGTGGGGGGCGACGCTGGCGGCGGCGTATGTGGCGGCGAAGGGGACGCGAGGGATCGAGTCGTTGATCCTGGCGAGTCCGCTGATTCGGACGGCGGATTGGATCCGGGATGCGGATGAGCTGCGGAAGGAGCTGCCGGCGGAGGCGCAGGCGGCGCTGCGGCGGCACGAGGCGGCGGGGACGACGGACAGCGAGGAGTACCGCGCGGCGGAGGAGGAGTTCACGCGGCGGTTTGTGCGGCGGTCGGGGCCGCGGCGGCGGGATGCGGCGTGTGCGGGGTCGGTGGGGAATTCGGTGATTTATGAGCAGATGTGGGGGCCGTCGGAGTTTCATGCGACGGGGTCGTTGAAGGAGTATGATTTGACGCCGAAGCTGGAGCGGCTGCGGCTGCCGGTACTGTTCGTGGCGGGGGAGTTCGACGAGGCGCGGCCGGGGACGGTGGCGGGATATGCGCGGCAGGTGCGGGGGGCGCGGATGGAGGTGATTCCGGGGGCGGCGCACGCGTTGCTGCAGGACGCCGAGGAGCGGACGAAGGCCGTGATCGGCGAGTTTTTGCGGGGTGTGGAGCGGCGTCAGCCGGCTTCTTCGTCGAAGTAGTCGGAGTCGATGCGGGGGATTTTGATGGTGTCCGCGGCGACGCCGACTTCGTAATCGATCATGAGGCCGGCGAGTTTGCGGCCATCGACGAGGATGATGCCTTCGACGGAGCGGGCGAACTCCTGCGCCTGTGCCGTGTAGGAGCTCGTCGTGATGAAGACGCCCTTCTTGGCGCGCTGGCCGGCGAGGGCGCCATAGAAGGCCTGGATCTCGGGGCGACCGACGGTGTTCTGCCAGCGTTTGGCCTGGACGTAGACCTTTTCGAGGCCGAGTTTGTCGAGGGAGATGATGCCGTCGATGCCGGCGTCGCCGGTGCCGCCGACGCGCTGGAGGTCGGAGCGGGAGGCGCCATAGCCCATGCGATGGAGCACATCGAGGACGATGTTCTCGAAGCGGATTGGCGAGATGACGGCGAGTGTTTCCGCGATTTGGGCGGCGACAGCCGCGCGGATCTCTGCGAGGGCGGAGTCAAGGCGTTCGTCGGGGCTGGCGAGCGTCTGGAGTGGAGCGGGGGCCGATACCGCGGTGGAGGTTTTTTCCTCGGTGAGCGCGAGTCCGATGGCCTGGAGATCTGCCGGGGAGAGCGGCCCGGGATGAGTGCGGGCGAACTCAAGACCGCTGGAGGTCAACTGCCAGAGAGCGCGGCGCGGGGAAGAAGAGAGTCCGGCCCGCTTCAGGCGCTCGTGAGCCCAGTTGGCGCGGTTGCGGTAAATCTGTTTGGCCCCGCTGGGAACATAGATCCGGCGATCTTCCGCGGAAAGGTTGAGCGCGTCGGCGGCGGCGTTGTGGACGGCACCGGGAGCCGCCCCCTCGGGGTGCGCGGCGAGGTAACGGAGGATCGGATCAATGAACTGGTCGTAAGTCGGTATAGCCATGGGATGACGCGCGGTTTATGGCTACATCATCCCACAGGGATCTATTCGGCAAGGGTCGCGACGATGCGCTTCGGGTCGAAGCGGGTGACCGTCTTCTTCACCGGGTTGGCGAGCCAGAGGGAGCCGAGGCCGGAGTAGAGCTCGCCGGCGCCGTCACCCGTGAACTGCTGCACTACCTTCGCCGTGGCGGGGTGGATGCGGGCGATGGGGAAGCCGGGCTGGGAGACCCAGACGGCGCCATCGCCGAAGACGATCGAGCCGCCGGCGCCGGGGACGTTCAGATCGATGGTCGCGGAGACCTTGTTGGTCTTGGGATCGATCTGCGCCACCTTGCCTTCCTTCTTCGCCAGCACCCAGATGGAGCCTTCGCCGAAGGTGACGGCGACGGGCTGGCCGGGCACGTCGATGCGCTTGTCGACCAGGTTGGTCTTGGGGTCGATGCGGAGCACCTTGTCGACGGTAGGGCAGGTGACCCAGAGCGACGATTCGGCCGAGAGGATGGACGTGCAGGCGGCGGGGAGACGGACATCGGCGACGGGGGCGTGCTCCTTGGGATCGATGCGGAGGAGCGTGGTTTTGTCGTCGGCGAGGAGCCAGACGCTATCGGCGGAGGCCGCGAGCGCGACCGGGGCGGTGACGGCGCCGGCCTCGATGGAGGCGAGCGTCTTGCCGGCTTTGGCGTCGATTTTGAGCAGCGTCTTCGCGTCGCAGTTGACAGTCCAGAGAGCGCCGAGGGCGTTCTGCAGGCCGCCACAGGACTTGCCGAGGCCCTTGATGGGATCGCCGGGCTTGTTGGTTTTCGCGTCGATGCGCTGGACGGTGTCGCCGGCGGCGAAGAGGGGCTGCGTAGTGAAGACGGCGCCCGAGGGCGCCGTCTCCAGTTGCATTTCCGCTTCGGATTTCAGGAGCGCGAAGGGGATCTGGACGCCGGGCGTCTGCACGCCGCCGACCGGTTTCTTCGCGCCCTTGGTTTCCTTGGGCGGGGCCGCGGCAACGAGTGCCGCGGCGCAGAGGGTGAGGACCAACCGTTTAGAACTCATAGCGCAAGGCGAACTGCATCACGCGAGGAGCCATGACGCCGGTGAACTGCCCGAACGTCGAGGGGTTGGCGAGAGTGAGCGAGGCCGTCGTGAAGTTCACGTTGTTGAAGGCGTTGAACGCTTCGGCGCGAACCTGCACGCGGTGACCTTCCCACGGCGTCGAGAAGTACTTGCCGAGGGAGATGTCGAAGTTGGACATGGCGGACCCGCGGAGGATGCCGCGGAAGCCGGTGCCGCCGGGGTACTGCTGGACGAAGGAGTTGGAGGCGGCGTTGGTGGTACGGAAGAGGCTCGGGTTGCCGTTCTGGTTGAAGCCGACGGCGTTTTCGGGCATCGTGGCGCCGGGCTTGAGGATGGCGAGGGCCGAGCTGAGGTAGTTGGTCGGGTACTGGCCACCGGCGGTGATGTTGAGCGGGAGGCCGGAGCGGAAGCGCCACAGGAGGGTGGACTGCCAGCCGCCGACGATGTGGTTGAGGAGGCTGGAGGACCCGTTCAGGAACGGCTTGCCTTTGCCGAAGGGCAGTTCGACGACGGCGTTGGCCGTGATGTTGTGCCGTGAGTCAAAGTCGGAGCTGCCCCGGAAGGCGCGCGGGTTGAAGGTGTCCTGGATGACGCCGCCGGCGGTGCCGGCGCCGGATTCGGCGACGGAGGCGAGGTCGATGGAGTGGGACAGGGTGTAGTTGAAGTCGAAGCCCCAGCCGTTGGTGACGGAGCGGCGGAGGACCAGCTGACCGGCGTGGAAGGAGCTGTTGCCGGCGTTGGACCAGGCGATGTTACCGGCGTTCTGCAACGCGAAGAACGTGTTGCAGCCGGTGATCGCGATGCAGGAGCCATCGGGGAGACGTTCGCGGTCCATATCGTTGAGGGCGTCGAGGTCCGAGCCGCCGTAGACATTGTAGACCGTGTGGTAGTAGTTCTGGGTGGCGGTGCCGGCGATGGTGCGGCCGGCGGCCTTGCCGAACATGTTTTCAAAGAACGGGATGGCGGGGATTTCGCTGGCCCGTTTCCCCTGCAGGTTGTAGTCCCGGAGGATGGAGGAGGCCTGGGCCCAGGTCTGGCCGGACTTCGGATCCTTGAACTGGGTGAGCGGCTGGAAGACGTCCATCTGCACGAGCGACTTGCGGGCCAGACGGCCGACGTAGCCGACTTCAATGGTCATCTTCGAAGGCAGCTGGCGGACGTAGGTGGCGTTGAGCAACATCGAGTAGGGCGCCACCAGGCCGGGGAAGACGCCGGAGAAGGAGCCGAACCCGCCCAGAACGGTGGACGGCGTGAAGGGGAAGTTGGCGCCGGCCACCGTGGGCAGAGCGGGCAGCGCGCTGCCGGTGTACCGGAAGGCATCGCTGAAGTTGGTGTTGCGGGGCTGGGTGACGGAGGTGGCGAGGCCGGGCGAGCCGGCGCGATCGAAGTTCACGACCATGTCCGAGCCGTAGCGGTCATAGAGCAGCGAGCCGCCGACGCGGAACACGGAGCCCTTGCCGAACATGCGGCCCCAGAAGCTGTCGCTGACCGGAGCGTAGGCGACGTTGAAGCGGGGCGCCCAGTTGTTGTTGTCGCGCTGGTACCAGCCGGGGCCGTTGTTGACCGGACCGCCGAGGGCGTAGGTCAGCTTGGAGTTCGGCATGGCGGCGCCGGCGATGCCGGCGGCGGAGGCGCCGATGCGCTCGGCGAGGAAGACGTCGAGGCCGGTGGTGGAGACGACCTGCACGCCGTTGCGTTCGTACGGAACCTGGTAGCTGCCGTAGCGGAGGCCGAAGGTGAGGGTGAGATCGCGGCGGGCCTTCCACACATCCTGGAGGTAGAACTCGTACTCGGAGGTGGCGAAGCTGCGGGCGAGGGGTTCGCCGAAGGGGACCGCCTTGCCGTCGCGGCCGAAGTTGTAGGTGCCGCTGTAGTTGTTGATGACGCCGAGCAGGACGCCCATGGCGCGCTGGGTGGGCTGCGTTTCGGCGAGGCCGAGACCGGAGTTGCCGGAGCGGGTGCGGATGAAGGAGTTCACGGCGTCGGAGATGTCGGCGCCGAGGCCGCGAAGGGTGTTGCGGCTGAAGCTGTAAGAGGGGTAGGAGTTGGCGTAGGAGGTGCGGTCGTTCTGCACGAAGCGGAAGTTGATGCCGCCCTGCACGGTGTGCGCGCCCTTGGTCCAGGTGAGGTCGTTGACGAGGTTGGTGGTCGGGATGAACCGGCCGAACCCGCGGGTGAAGTTCTGCTCCGTGCTGAGGCCGTCGAAGGCCAGGCTGGGACCGGAGACGCCGGACTGGGCAATGCCGAGCCGGGTGTAGCCGTAGCTGAAGACATTGACGATGGAGGGCGTGAGGACGGCGGTGTAGCGCGCGGCGAGGCCCTTGGAGTTATCGAGGACCTTGGCGGCGGCGTCCTGGCCCGGGAACTGGGCGAGGATTTCATCGCGCACGTTGTCGCCGAGCGTGCCGCGGAGCATGAGGGTGTGCTTCGCCATCTTGTCGAGGTTGAAGTCCATCTTGGCGACGTAGGCGCGGTCGTTGCGGGTGAGCGGGGCGTTGAAGCGGTAGACGCCGAAGTTCAGGCCGCGGTCGGAGCCGGAGGCGAGATCGTTCGGGGCCGGGTACTTGGCCAGGATCGACTTCATGGTGGCGCTGTAGCCGAGGCCGAGCGGGTCGACCTGCGTGACTTCAGCGGGGGTGAGCTGGCCGATCTGGCCGTTGTTCATGCGGAACTGCACGATGCCCTGCTTCAGCGTTTCGGTGGGCACGTTGCGGGACTGCGCGGAGGCCGAGCGGTCCTTGCGTTCTTCCCAATTGGCGAAGAAGAACACGCGATCCTTGATGATGCGGCCGCCGAGCGAGGCGCCGTACTGGTTCCGGATCAGGTTCTCGCGGGCGATGCCGGAGCGGTTGGAGAACCAGTCGTTGGCGGCGGTCTTCACGTTGCGGTGGAACTCATAGAGCGAGCCGTGGAACTGGTTGGAACCGCTCTTGGTGACGAGCGAAACCTGACCGCCGGCGGAGCGGCCCTGAGCGGCGCCCGGGCCGGGGATGGTGACGCGGAACTCCTGCACGGAGTCGAGCGGCACGGGGAGGGCGGCGTTGAGGCCGGAGGAGGTGGTGCCGGTCATGCCGGCCGCCTGATTGTCATTGACGTCGACGCCGTCGAGGGTGACGTTGTTCTGATCGCGCTTGGCGCCGAGCACTTCACCGGTCGAGGTGACGCCGGGCTGGAGGCTCAACAGATCCACCACGTTGCGGGTCTGGATCGGGAGCTGACGGACCTGAATCTGGGAAAACGCATTGCCGATCGTGGCGTTCTGCGTATTGATCTGCGAGACTTCTTCGGTAACGTTGACGACTTCGGAGACTTGGCCGAGTTCCATCTTGATGTCGAGCGTCGAAGGAACATTGATCTGCAGACGCACCTGCGAGGTGAAGGTCCGGAAGCCCGGATTCTGCACTTCCAATTTGTAATTTCCCGGCGGCATCTGCGGGAACGAGTAGGCGCCATTGGCGTTGACGAGGACTTTGCGGGCTGCCGAAGTATCAGTGTTGGTAATACTGACGACCGCTTCCGTGATGGCGGCGCCCTGCTGGTCAGTGACGACGCCCTGCAGGGAGCTTGTCTGTGCGAACAAGGATAGGATACTTGCCGCGAGAAGCAAGATTCGTGTTTTCAAGTGTTTTCCCCTTAGATTCGTTCTGCGCGGACAGGTGCGCACGATTCTCTGACGGTGAGGGGAGCCGCGTCCCGGGCGGCGAGTACCGCTTTCGTGACTAGACGAAAGTGAATAAGGGGATCATAAGAGATTTCGATTTAAGGAGTCAAATAGAAAAGAGCTATACTCCTTATCACACCGCCTCGTTGGCGGCCCCCATCCCCGTAGCCCCAGACCCGGCCCCCGTTTGAGCGCCGGTTTCCTTACCAAGGGGTTCTCCATGACCGGCATGCTATGGCCCGTCGTGATCTTCATGGCCATCTCGTTGGCTATTGGTCTTTATACCTACACGCAGGTGCAGGGTTCGAGTAAACGGTACACCGTGTGCGGCAAATCGATGCCGTTCCTGGTGGTCGGCACGGCGCTGGCGGCGCAAGCGATTGACGGCAACGCGACGCTCGGCAATACATCTTTGACGTTTTCGACCGGCTTCTGGGCCGGGGCGGTGATTCCGTTGGGGCTGGCGATCAGCCTGGTGGTGGTGGGCCGGTTTCTGGCCGCGCCGCTGAACAAAATGGACCTGCTGACGCTGCCCGAGTTTTTCTACCGGCGCTACGGCAAGACGGCGGAGCTGCTGGCTTCGATTCTGACGACGGTCTGCTTCATCATTCTCGTGGCGGGCAATCTGTCCGCGGTGGCGTGGATTCTGTCGGTGGTCAGCGGGCTCAGCTACGGCGCCTGCCTGTTGATCGGGACGACGGTAATTCTCATCTACACGGTGGCGGGCGGCCTGTACGCGGCCATCTGGACGGACTTTTTCCAGATTCACGTGGCAATCATCGGTTTCCTGCTGGCGGCCGGCTACGTATTGTGGACACGCGGCTGGGGCCCGATTCAGGCGGCGCTGCCCGCGGCGACGCTGGACCCGGCGCAGATGACGACGCTCGCCGGGGGCGGCCTGGCCAACTGGGCCAACATGATCTCGCTCGGCTTCGGCAACGCGATGGCGCTCGACTTCATGGAACGCGTTTTCTCGGCGAAATCGCCGGAAACCGCGAAAAAAGCCTGCTATTACGCGGCCGGGTGGACGGTGGTGATCGGGCTGTGCGCGTCGCTGCTGGGTTTGGCGGCGATCTCGGCGGTGGGCAAGGTGGACGATCCGCGGATGGTGCTGCCGCTGTTCGCCGGCGCGCACCTGCCGTACTTTATCGCCGTGCTGGTGTTTGTGGGCGTGCTGGGCGCGTCGATGTCGACGGCGAACGGTGCGATGCTGGTTATCTCGGTCGTGATGGCGCGAAACGTGTTTCAGCGCTGGACCACGCGGAAGGTGACGGATTCATTCATGTTGTTCCTGTCGCGGGCGCTGGCGCTGCCGGTGGCCGTGGCCGCCGGATGGATCGCGTGGGTGCGGCCGGAGCCGGGCATCCTGCTCGTCGTGGCCTTCGACATCGTCTTCGCGGGCTGCGTGATCCCGCTGTTTCTGGGTGTCTACTGGGCGCGCGCGACGCAGGCCGGCGCGTTGGCCAGCATTCTGACCGGAACGGTGGCGCGCGGCATCTGTTACTTCGTCGTTCCCCCGGCGCTGGCCGGGCTCGACACGCTGCTTCCCCCCGTGCTGAGCGCGATCGCGTTCTTTGGCGCCAGCCTGATGACCGAACCTTCCACCGCGGAAAACAACGAGGAACTCCTATGCGATACGCCCTGATCCTGCTGGCCGCCGCGCTTTGCGCGCAAGAGTCGCCGGCACCGAAAAAGAAACGCGGCCCGCGCCCGCCGCTGCCCGGCGTGAAAGAGGTCCAGAAGCCGATGGACCTCGTCAAGCCCGAGCACGTCTTCCCGGTGCCCGGAGTGCCCGATTGGACCATCGCGACCAAGGACGCCGTCTGGGTGTCGAACAAGCCGAAGGGGACGATCTCGAAGCTCGACGCGAAGTCGAACACGGTGACGGCGACGATCGAAGTCGGCAAGCAGCCGTGCAGCGGCATCGCGTACGGCTTCGGCAGCCTGTGGGCGCCGCTTTGCGGCGACAAGGCCGTGGCGCGCGTCGACGAGAAGACGGAGAAGGTGGTGGCGACGATTCCGGTCGGCCCGGCCAATTCGGAGGGCGGCATCACGACGTCGAAGGACGCCGTGTGGATGGCTACCGGAGAGGCGGGCGACAAGGTGGTCCGCATCGATCCGAAGAAGAACAAGGTGGTGGCGGAGATCGCCGTCGCGCCCGGTTCGCACACCGTCGATTATGGCGACGGCGCGGTGTGGGTGACGCAGTCCGGCGGCAACCTGTTGACGCGCATCGACGCGAAGACGAACAAGGTGACCGACACGATCGAGGTGGGTCCGAAGCCGCGGTTCCTGACCTACGGCGAGGGCTTCGTGTGGACGCTCAACCAGGGCGACGGCACGGTATCGAAGGTGGACCCGAAGACGCGCAAAGTGGTGGCGATCATCCAGTGCGGCGTGCCCGGCGGCGGCGGCGAGATCTCGGCCGGGGGCGGCGCGGTGTGGCTGACGGTGTTCCAGATCCCGATCACGCGCATCGACGCGAAGACGAACAAAGTGACCCACCAGTACGCCGGCCCGGGCGGCGACGCCATCCTGTACGCCCACGGCTCGGTATGGCTTTCGAACCTGCGCGAACAGAACCTGTGGAGGTTGGACGTAGCGAAAATCGCTCCGTAGCGAGAGGACATCATGAGTGAAACAATCCTTTGGGAAGAACTGCTGCACGGGGGCCAGACATGGTCCCACGTGCTGGAACCCGGCATGGCGCTGCGGTTGACGGATATCGAAGGGGGCGCGAACGTGAACGCCCTTTTCTATAACGCCGCGCAGCCCGAAGAGCGCTACAACATGCCGGACACGCTGAAGGCGCAGCACATCGCGCGGTTGACGAAGGGCTTCGTGCTCTACTCCGACATGGGGCGCATCCTGTGCTCGATCACCGAAGACTCGGTGGGCTGGCACGACCCCGTGGGCGGCACGCTGACGGCCGCGCAACTGGCCGTCAAATACGGCGAAAAACCGTATCAGCAGTACCGCAACGAGTGGACGCAGGCGCCGAAGGAGAGCCTGCTGCTCGAGCTCGCCAAGTACGGCCTGGGCCCGCGCGACCTCACCCCGACGCTGAACCTCTTCAGCAAGGTGCAGGTGGGCCTCGACGGCGTGATGCAGTACATTCCCGGCAACTCCAAGGCCGGCGACTTCGTGGAGCTGCGCGCCGAAATGAAGGTGCTGGTGCTGCTGTCGGCCAACCATCACGCGATGGAGCCCGGCGGCGCCTACGCGCCCAAGCCCGTGCAATTGACCGTGAAGCGCGTGCCCGCGCCGGGTCCCGACGACCCGTGCCGCGTCTCCCGCCCCGAGAACGGGCGCGGGTTCGAACTGACTGCGAGGTGTTGCCGATGAGTACCGTTCTGGATGTCACCGTTCTGGCCGGCGACGGCTGGGCCCATGTCGTGAAGAAGGGGCAGACGCTCCGCATGATCGACCTCGAGGGCAATCAGGCCGTCGATACCCTGCTTTACAACGCCCACGACTACACGGACCGCTATTCGGCCGTCGACACGATCACGGCGCAGGGCAACATCTACCTGACCAAGGGCTCGAAGCTGCTCTCGCAGAATGGCAACGTGCTGATGACCATCACCGAGGACCTGTGCGGCCGGCACGACACGCTCGGCGGCGCCTGCTCGCAGGAGTCCAACATGGTGCGCTACGACATCGGCAAGCGCTACATGCACGCCTGCCGGCAGACGTTCCTGAAGTACGGCCTCGCCATGGGCCTGGAGAAACGCGACCTCGCCCATAACATCAACTTCTTCATGAACGTGCCCGTCACGCCCGAAGGCAAATTGACGTTTGAAGACGGGCTGTCCGCGCCCGGCAAGTACCTCGACCTGTACGCCGAGATGGACACGCTGGTGCTCATCTCGAACTGCCCGCAGTTGAACAATCCCTGCAATGCTTACAATCCCACTCCCGTGCGGCTGGTGGTCACCGAATAATGTTTAAGAAAGTACTCATCGCAAACCGCGGCGCCATCGCGACGCGCATCATCCGCACGCTGCGGCGCATGGGCGTCGGCAGCGTCGCCATTCACTCGGAAGATCGTCGCATGAGCCGCCGTGTCGTGATGCTGC
>CAYMTH010000007.1:0-9584 GCA_964393235.1 uncultured Solibacteraceae bacterium
GGACACGCTGGTCATTTGGGGTGGCGAGTTCGGGCGCACGCCGATGGTGCAGGGCGGCAGCGACGGGCGCGATCATCATCCGAACGCGTTCACGATGTGGATGGCGGGCGGCGGCGTGAAGGCCGGGACGACGCTCGGCGAATCCGACGAGCTGGGCTTCAACGTGACGAAGGACAAGGTGCATGTGCACGATCTGCACGCGACGTGCATGCATCTGCTGGGCTTCGACCATCTGAAGCTGACCTACCGGTTCCAGGGCCGCGACTATCGATTGACCGACGTGCACGGCACCGTGATCGAAAAGATGCTGGCGTAGCGTATGGCACGGGCTATCTTCCTGCTGTTGCTCGCGAGCGCGGCGGCGCAGGGGCAGAAGGCGCCCGCCTACGATGCCGACGGCAATCTGCTGTGGCCGAACGGGCAGGGACGCTACCCGCTGCAGCGCAAGGGTTGGTGGAAGGTGACCGGGCAGGCGGGGGCGGGGACGGGGACGCTGGACAAGCTGTCGGCGCTGTTCCGGGCGACGCCCGAGGCGGCGGCGATGACGGGTTACTGGATGATGGAGTCGCGCACGGTGGAAGCCGGCGGCGAGTATGAGGCGCGCTTCTTCCCGTTCGTGATCGAGGAGATTCTGCGCAACGGCAAGTACGAGACGGCGGGGCCCGGGGAGACGCAGTCGATCGGGTTCACGTTCAACCGGCTGCCGGGTTCGATGGGGCGGCGGGTGTTTGTCGATGGCGTCTATGTGAAGCCGCGCGTGACGGGGACATTTCGTGGGTTTCCCGTGCTCGAGGGACAGGACCTGATGGTGGCGCGCGCGGGGCGGGATCCGTGGGCGCCGGTGCCGTACGCGAAGGCGCTGCGGATGGCGATGCCGTTGTTGGAAAAAGACAAGGCGACGGCGGAGCAGCGGCTGGCGGATTTGAAGCGGAAGGACGCGGAGGCGCAGGCGCCGGCGTACGAGGCGCAGATGCGGGCGCAGTTGGAGAAGTATTACGGGCAGTTGAAGGCGACCGCGCCGGAGAAGTGGCGCACGCGCGAAGCGTCGATGCTGCAGGAGTTGCAGTACAACCGCGACCGCGCGGCGAAGGCGGCGAATCCTCAGCGGGACGCCGACGGGGCGTGGTACTGGGATCCGGTGGACGCGCATGCCGATGCCGCGCGGCGCGCGGCGTCGCTGACCCCGTCCGACGCGGCGGCACCGGCGTGTTTCGCCGAGGTTAAGGCGCAGGGGCGCTACGCGCTGCCGGGCCGCATCGACCGCGCTGGCGCGGATCCGGCGTGCGAGCCGCTCGTCACCGACAATCCGGCCTATTTCGACGCGCGGCTGCCGCGCGGCGCGGCGCAGTTGCTGCTGGTACGCAGCCTCGGCCGGTGCGGCGTGGTGCGGGACGGGCAGTTCGTGGCTCGGCAGTTGCCGGAGCCCGGGAATATCGCGCACGGCTGCGCTCGGCATCCCTTCTTCTGGGAGCAGCTCAATTGGGCCGCGGTCGGCGCGCTGCTCGCGCCCTAGCGCGTGTTCTTGACGACCTTGCCGTCCTTCATCACGAAGAAGACGTTGCGGGTCTGCGCGATGTCTTCGACCGGGTTGGCGGGCACGGCGACGATGTCGGCGATCTTGCCGCCCTCGAGCGTGCCCACTTCGGCAGCGATGCCGAACAGCTCGGCGTCGACCGAAGTCGCGGCGCGCAGCGCGTCGATGGGCTTCAGGCCGCTCTTCACCATCAGCACGAACTCTTCGGCGTTGGTGCCGTGAATGCCCACGCCGGCGTCGGTGCCGAAGGCGATCTTCACGCCGCGCGCGACGGCGGACCGGAACGTCTCGTTGATGCGCCGCGAGGCCAGGGCGAGCTTCAACTTCGTGCGCGGGTCCATCACGCCGCCCTTCTTGAGCCCCTCTTCCAGGCTCCAGATGGCGTGCAGCGTGGGCACGTAGTGGGTTCCTTTTTCCTTCATCAGCGTGAGCGCCTCGTTGTCGAGGAAGGAGCCGTGCTCGATCGAGTCGATGCCGCCGCGGATGGCGCGCTTGGCGCCCGTCGCCCCGTGGGCGTGCGCGGCGACGCGCTTGCCCTTGGCGTGGGCCTCGTCGATGATGGCGTCGATTTCGGCCTGCGTGAGCTGCGGCGAATCGACGTCGTTGTTGCGCGACAGCACGCCGCCGGTGGCGCAGATCTTGATCAGGTCGGCGCCGTACTTGATGTTGTAGCGCACGGCCTGGCGCGCGGCTTCAGGCCCGGAGACGACGCCGTCCCGCCAATCCGGCTCGCGGCCGAAGAAGCCCGGCGCGACGCCGTTCATCGGGTCACAGTGGCCGCCCATCGAGCCGAGGCTCTTCGACGCGGCGAGGATGCGCGGGCCGGCGACGCGGCCGCGCGAGATGGCGTTGCGCATGGCCACGTCGATGAAGTCCTCCGCGCCCAGATTGCGCACGGTGGTGAAGCCGGCGTCGAGCGTCACACGCAGGAACTTCGTTGCGAGCAGCGCGGTTTCGGCGGGCGTGCGGGCCATGCCGTCGACGATGTCCTGGCGGCTGTCCGGGCCGATCTCGCCGGTCAGGTGGACGTGCGCGTCCATGAAGCCCGGCAGCAGCGTGGCGTCGCCGAGGTCGATCGTCTTCGCGCCGGGCTTCAGCGTGGCGCCTGGGCCGACGCCGGTGATGCGGCCGTCCTCGACGGTCACGATACCGGGCGACTGCAGCGTCTCCGCGCGCCCGTCGAACAGGCGGGCGGCTTTGATCACGACCTGCTGCGCGGGCAGCGCCGCGGCGGCAAGCAGCGCAAGGGCGAGAACTCTCATGGTTCCTCCGGACACTCGTTGGCGGTGCGGGCGAATGCGGCGTATTCCACCGCGATGCGGGACTGCGCGGGCAGCCAGCGGTAGGCGGGCGCGCCGAACAGTTCGCGCCGTTCGATCATGGCGCGGCGCGGCTCCGGGAACGGTGACGCGCCGAACTCGAGTCCGCGCGTGAGCGTGCGGCCGCTCCAGGGCGGCGTCTGCCGCGAATGGTTCTCTTCCCACAGCCCGATCCACGGAAAGTCGGCGCGGCGCCACTCGTAGCCGAACAGCAGGCGCGACGACGGCGAGTAGGCCAGGAAGAAGGCGCGGTCGCGGGCGGGATCGAGCAGCTGCGTGGAAAACGCCGCGGATGCCGGCACGGCCGGCAGCTTGCGCAGGTCGTGTGTGCCGGAGCCGTCGCGCAACGGGGCGTGGGGCCATTGGAACGCGGCGCCGACGGCCAGGTAGCCATCGGGCCCGGCGAAGTCGGTCGGGTAGGTCATGCCGCGCGTGGCGGGGATGCGGAATTCGGTGACGCCGGGTTCCAGGAACGGCGGGCCCAGCGTGACGTGCTGCGTGTAGGCGATGGGGCGGTCGAGCGCGGTGAGGTTCTCGACGGTCTCGAAGACGCGGACGCGCTCGCCCTCCAGGCGGATGGCGCGCGCGAAGGCGAGGCCGTGCCGCGGCAGCGTTGTCCGCATCTCCAGGCCCGCCGCGGTCTCGCGGATGTCGTAAGTGGCGACACCCGCCTCGCCGTGCGTCGGAATGCCGGCCGCCGCCTCTTCCTCCGTCGGACCGCCGAACAGATCGAGGCAGACGTTGTGCCCGTGGATGCCGGCCAGCAAGCGCGCCTCGGCGTCGCCGCCGTACTCCGGGTGTTGCGCCGGATCGTACTGCGACGGCTCCAAAGTTGACCAGGGAGGAACCCAGAGCGGGTTCACTCCCGATTCTTTATGCAGGATCTCGGCGATGTGGCCGCCCTCCCGCAATACCGTCACGCGAAGCGCGCTGTTCTCGATCGAAACCGCTTCGCGCTCCCGCCAGCGGCAGAGCGCCATGGAACGTTACCCCTTCTTGACCGGGGCGCCGGGTTTGGCCGGAGCGCCGGGCTTGGCGTCCGGGTTGCCCATCGTGTCGATTTCCTTGCGCCACACCTTGCGCTCTTCCTTCATCGCGAGGTTGGACAGGATGACGGCGGCGGAATCCGACAGGCCGATTTCGAGGTCCGCCTTCGGCTTGGCGCCGGTGCGGATGCAGTTCCAGAACTCGACCAGCTGCTGGTCGACCGGGTTGTTTTCCTCTTCCGGAACCATGACGCCCTTCGAGTATAGCCAGCGGCGGGCGAACTTGAGTTCCTTCTGGAGGAAGCTGTCCTGATCGGTGATTTCGTCCTTGCTGAGCAGGATCGGCAGCGCCTTGGCGCCCTTGCCGGTGGAGGCCAGCGAGGCCGAGGCGACCGCCGCCTTCGAAGCCGTCGGATTCGGCGTCTTCTTGGCCGGCTCGCGGTACCAGATGCCGAGCGACGGCTCGTCGTCGGTGCCCACGGTGATGTGGATGGTGCCTTCGGTACCCATGATCATTTCGCCGAACTGCGCGCGCGCGCCGCCGAACAGCGGCAGGTGCTGGTTGGTCGAGATGTAGGAGGCCATCAGGCGCTGGCCCTTCGGATAGCGGAAGATCAGCTGGACGCTGTCGAACACGTCGCGGCCGTCCTTGAAGTAGTCGATGCCGCCGACGCCGCTCACCGTTTCAAAGTGCGAGCCGAACATCCAGTCGGCGATGTCCATCTGGTGCGACCCGAGCTCGGCCACCAGGCCGCCCGAGTACTTCGACATCAGCCGCCAGTTGGCCTCTTCGCCGCGCGGGTCGTTTTTCTTCATCGTCCAGGTGGACGACGGGACATTGATGAGGTTCCGGTGCCACTGCGCGTAGACGTTGGTGACGTCGCCCAGCAGGCCCTTGTCCACCATCTGGCGGGCCGTCTGGTAGAACCGGCTGTAGCGGCGCTGCAGGCCCACCTGCATCACCTGCTTGGGCCGTTCGTTCACCAGCTTGCGCAGCATGTGGATCTCTTCGGGCTTGTGCACCAGCGACTTTTCGCAGAACACGTGCTTGCCGGCCAGCAGCGCGTCGCGCGTGATCGGGAAGTGCGTCGACAGCGGCGTGGCGATCATCACCGCGTCGATGTCGTTCCGGTTCAGGACTTCGCGATAGTCCTTATAGCCCTTGGGCTTGTCCTTGGAGCCGTTGACCGCTTTGTCGAGATTGGGCTGGTAGATGTCGCAGACGGCCGCCAGACGCGCTCCGTCCAGCTTGTTCAAATGCGTGATGTGGTAGTACCCGCGGCCGCCGGTGCCGATCACGGCCATCTGGATCTGGCTGTTGGCCGCCTTCACTTTTTGAATCCACGGTGCGCCCGCGATGACCGCGGCCGCCGTCGCGCCCGCAGCCAGCTTGGCCGCGTCGCGCCGCGAAATTTCCGGTTGTTCACTGCTCTTGTGCTCAGACATCGCACTCACCTCGATTTGGTCGGTTACGAACCCACTATTATATGGCAGAAGAACCGCTATGCCACGTATCCGTCTTTTGCATTGGAAACAGGAGGAGTGCGCGCCGCGGGCCGAACGGCTGCGGGCGCTGGGGTACGTGGTCGACGACGCGGCCCTCGTCTCGTCGTCGATGAAGGAATTCCGCGAAAATCCGCCGGACGCGGTGGTCATCGACCTTTCCCGCTTGCCCTCCCACGGCCGCGAGGTCGGCGCCTTTCTCCGCGGCTCCAAGGCCACCCGGCTCATCCCGCTCGTCTTCGTCGAAGGCGACCCGGCCAAGGTCGAAACCGTCAAATTCACCCTGCCCGACGCCCGCTACACCACCTACGCGAAGATCGGCCCCGTGCTCGAGGACGTCCTCGCCCATCCGCCCCGCGAGGCCTACGTCCCCCCGTCGACGACCATCGCCAATCCCGCCACGCCGCTCGCCAAAAAGCTCGGCCTCAAGCCGGACCAGCCCGCCGGCCTCGTCAACGCCCCGTCCGGCTTCGAATCGCTCATCCCCGGCTTCCCAGTGAAGCGCAACCCCAAGCAACCCGCCGCGCTCACGCTCTGGTTCGTCGAATCGCGCCGCGACCTCGAAACGGCGCTGCCGAAGATGCGCGCCTGCGCCGAGGCCGGCGGCGTCTGGATCCTCTGGCCCAAAACCACGCGCGAAACGAAGCCCGACGTCAACGGCAACCTGGTCCGCGAGCTCGCCCTCGCCGCCGGGATGGTCGACTTCAAGATATGTGCGGTGGATGATCGCTGGAGTGGGATGCGGTTTGCGGTGAAGCGTTAGGGTCTTCTTCCACCGGGCTCTGCTGCCCTCGCGCGGCCCACTCCGCGCCGGCCAGCACGATCATCGACGCCAGAAAACTCACCAGCACCACGATCACGGCCCAATAGAACGGCCCGTACTCGATCTGCAGTTTCCGCAGGAACCACGGCCAGATGGCCTTCATCAGGTACTTGAAGGCCTCCAGCACGAAACCTACGACGATCGCGATCGGCACCACCCGCTGCCATCTGACCTTGGTGTTCGGCAGAATCCAGTACACCAGAAACAGCGCCAGCATCAGCACCGGCAGCGCGGCCATCTTATAGAACAGGACGCTCGTCCATGTCAGCGACTGTGCCAGCACCGACTGGTTCGCCCCCCGCAGCGCCTCATAGTTCAGCGCCCCGAGCACGATCGACAGCAGCGCCAGCGACCCGCAAGCGAAGATCAGCCCCATGCTCACCACCTGGTTCATCAGGAAGCTGCGGTGTTTCTTCACCCCCCAGCACTTGTTCAGCGCCACTTCCATCGGCTCGAAGATGCCGTTGGCCGTAAACAACAGCAGCAGCAGCGAGGTGTAGTTGAAGTGCTGAAAGCGGTTGGGAATCCAGTTGATGCCCTTGCGGATCTGCCACTCCACTTCCGGCCCGAAGACGTCGCTCATGGCGAAGTAAACGGCCTGCTCGGCGGCGTCCCACCCGATCGAGCGGGCGAACCAGATGAGCACCAGCAGGAACGGGAAGAAGCTCAGCAGCACGTTGGCGGCGATGGAGAATCCGAAAACGTGGACCTCCACTTCCATCCAGTACTTCAACGTCGGCCAGAACGGTCGCAGCAGGCGCATCGGTTACGCTTCGCCCTTCTTCATCCGCTCCGCCAGCCGTTCGCTCGCCCGCATGGCCAGCGCCAGAATCGTCAGCGTCGGGTTCTGGTTGCCCGCGGTCACAAACGGCGCCGCGTCGTTGATCAGCAGGTTCGGCACGTCGTGCGTCACGTTCCACGGCGTCACCACGGAGGTCCGCGGGTCGGTCCCCATGCGCGCCGTGCCGACGTAGTGGATCGAGTGCCCGTAGCTCATCGGCTTCGGATTGCGCGGCTTCAGATACTCCGCGCCGGCCTTGACCAAAAGCTCCTCGCCCACCTGCATCATGTCGCGGAACATCGCGTCCTCGTTCTCGTGCCACGCGTAGTGGAACCGGATGCCCGGAATCCCCGCGTCGTCCTTCAGCGTCTCGTCCACCTCGATCCGGTTGTCCCGGTACGGCAGCACTTCGCCCTGGAACAGCACCGAAACACCCGCCTTGTGGTAGTCGCGGATCGATTTCTTCCAGTCCTGCCCGAACCCGGCGAGCTGCTTGCCCACGAACGTCGTCTCGCCCATCCCGCCGTTGGGGAAGATCTGGTAGCCGCGGATAAACTTCTTCCCGCGCCAGTTCTTCGTCAGGTCCGGAATGAACGAATGTGCGCCGTTGCCGTCTTCATTGCTGATCTTGCGCCCCATCAACTGCGGCAGAAACCCGCCGATGGCCGCGTACAGGTGCTCGGAGAGGTACCGTCCCACCAGCCCGCTCGAGTTCGCCACCTTCGAATTCAGCAGAATATGCGCCGATTCGATCGCCCCCGCCGCCAGCACGAACACCTTCGCCTGCACGTCTTTGTACGACCGCGCCACCGTGTCGAAATAGTGCACCCGCGACGCCCGGCCTTCTTTCACCTCGACCGACCGCACCCGCGCGTTCGGCATCAGCGTCAACCGACCCGTCTTCTCGGCCGCCTCCACCAGCACCCGCAGCGAATCGAACTTCGATCCCGAATCGCAACCCAGCCAGCACGGCCCGCAGTAATGGCACGCCGGCCGCCCGTTGTGGTCTTTGGTCAGAATCGCCTTCGGCACCGGGATCATCTTCAACCCGCGCCCCAACTGCCCGCAAACGCGCGCGAACTCGAGCTCGGCCGCTTTCGGCCGCAGCGGCGGCAGTCCGTTGTTCAGCGGAAACGCGCCCAGCGGCTCGCCCGAACTACAAACGCCGATCAGACCCTCTACGCGGTCGTACCACGGCGCCACTTCTTCATACGTCAGCGGCCACCGCGCGTCGAAATCGTCGAGCGGCTGAAACTCCTCCGGGCCGAACCGCGGCGTCACGCCCGCCCAGAACAGGCTCTTGCCGCCCACCGCCCGCACACGCACGAACTGAAACGGGTCCTTCCCCGCCCACCCGTACGGCTCTTTCTTGTCATCGATCAGGAACCCGGTGTGCTCCAGATACTCCTGAAAATAGTCCCCGCGCAGCCCCCGGTGCGGCAGGTTCCAACGCCGCACGCGGTGCACCGGCATCTCCTCCGGCTTCCGCCGCGGCCCCGCCTCGAGCATCGCCACGTTCAGCCCCGCCTTCGTCAGCACGTAGGCCGTCATCCCCCCGGCCGCGCCCGATCCTACCACGCAAACGTCGAACATCAGCTTCTCTCCCGGATCAACGGCTTGTAGTCCGCCGGAACCTTCACCTGCGACATGTCCGCCGCCGGGAACTCGCGCAGGAACGTGTACCCGCGGTAGCCGAGCTCCTTCTCGATCCCCTCCCGCGACGTGTAAAAGCCCTCCACCGTCGCGTCCTTCAACAGCACGAAGAACCGTTCGTCCGGCGTCCGCGGCCGGAACTCGTTGGCGCTCGCCTTTCGCAGCCGCGCCTCGTCGAACTTCCGGAACCGCTTCAATCCGCCGCGCCACGTCGCCTGCAGCGCCGGCGTCGCGTGGGCCAGCACGAAGTCGATGTACTCCTCCACGCGCGCCGCGTTCGCGCCGCCGCTGCGGTCGTCGGCCGGAATCAGGATCGCCGTCAGCCGCCGCACCGTTTCCACTTCGCCCTCCCGCAGGAACGCGAACTTGTACGCCCCGCCGGCCTGTTCCGCGGCCGCGGCATGCTCATGCGCGCGCAGCGCCGCCGCGGACCACCAGCCCGCGGCCAGCTCCAGAAACGTCCTTCTTGTCGCCATTCGACCTTAGGGTATCAGCCGCGGCACGATCCGATACACCGACACCGGGCTCTCATTTCCCTCTTTATCCACCGCCTTCACGCCCAGCACGATGTCGTCGATCGACACGTCCTCCAGCCGGAACTCCTTCCCCGGCCCCACCCAGAACTCCTTCTCCCAATACGGCGCCACCGAGTCCCGCCACACCACCGAAAACCCCGCCAGATCCGTCACGTCCCCGCGCTCCTTCCACTTCAACAGCGCGTCGTACCCGCTCTTGCCCCGCGACAGGTTCGGCCCCTCCGTCTCCAGCCCCGACGTCACCGACTTCGTCTTCGTCAACACGTCCGGCGCCGGCGGCGCCCACGCGAGCGACGCCGCCACCGCCGCGTTCACCTTCGTCACCCGCGCCACTTCCATCACCGCCGAGATCGGAAGAGCACGTGTAGGGAAAGGGGGCTTCGCCTGTGTAGATGCCGGCGGCCGCCGCAGCACCGCAAGATAGCCGGCGCGGTCGAACGGCGTATGGT
>CAYMTH010000007.1:9594-26239 GCA_964393235.1 uncultured Solibacteraceae bacterium
AGCCCTCGCCCAATGCGCCCTCTACCTGAGCCTCGCCCCCAAGTCCGACGCCGCGAAGGGCGACACCCACGCGAGCGACGCCGCCACGGCCGCGTTCACTTTCGTCACCCGTGCCGCATACCCCGGCGAAGCATTGGCGAAAGTATCGGTGGCCGAATGTTGATTGGCGTAAAATTCCGCTGTCGTCGTGAACCGCACCGCCGGGTAGCCGGCGCGGTCGAACGGCGTATGGTCGCCGCCGCGCGCGAACCGGTCCGCGCGGAACACCAGGTTCACCGCTATCGACGGCACGTACCGCTCCCCGGTCTCCTTCACATACCGCGCCAGCGTCCGCGACGGCGAATCGATCGGGTCTTCGGAAAACACCCGCACCGCCGTCCCCGCCGTCCGCCCGTTGCCCGCCACGTCGTTGCCGATGATGTCGTTGTTCAATACCGCGTCGATCACCGCCTTCTCCGCCGCCGCCTGCTTCGCGTACCGGCCCGACCCCACCAGCCCGTACTCCTCGCCCGAAAACGCGATAAACACCAGCGTCTTCTCGAACTCGTACTGGCTCAGCACCCGTGCCAGTTCCATCACCGCCGCCGTGCCGCTCGCGTCGTCGGAAACGCCCGGCGCGTCCGCCGCGATCGTCGCCTCCTGGTCCATCTTCTCGATCTCGCCTTCCTTCTTCCGCACGATGTGCAGCGAGTCGTAGTGGCCGCTGATCACGATCTGCCGGTCCTTCTGCGACGTCCCCGGCAGTACCGCCACGACGTTCGAAAGCGTCACATCCCGCACCACGCGCCCGCCCTTCGGAATCTGGTGCGTGTCGAACCGCACCTGCAGCCGAGGCGAATAGGACGCCATCTCGTCCCGGATCCACCGCGCCGCCGCCCCGATCCCCCGCTTCGGATCGTCCTGCGACGAAAACAGGTTCCGCGTCCCGAACCCCTCCAGGCGCTTCATCGTCGCCCCGATCCGCTCCGCCGAAACCTCGGAAACGATCTTCTCCACGCGCGGATTCCGCGCTTTCAGCGGCGTCTGGGCACACGCCAGTCCCGCAAAAACCAAACCGATTGCGAGCCTCATATCCGTTTCTGAGAGAATAACTCTTTAGGCACAGTTCTCACACATGGTCATCGACGGCATCTACTACGCGCTCGGCCTCCTCGCCGGCGGCGCCCTCACCGGCTACCTCACGAAGCCCGCTCTCAGCATTCCCTTCGTCATCCTCGCCGTCTTCTGTCTCTGGTTCTTCCGCGATCCCGAGCGCGCCATCCCCTCCGGCCCCGTCGCCGTCTCCCCGGCCGACGGCAAGGTCGTCGCCATCAAACCCGAGGGCGGCCAGACCCGCGTCAGCATCTTCCTCAACGTCTTCGACGTCCACGTCAACCGCTCCCCCATCGCCGGCAAAATCACCGAGGTGCGCTACAAGACCGGCAAGTTCCTCGTCGCCAGCAAGGAAGAGGCGACGACCGATAACGAGCAGAACTTCATCACCGTCGAAGGCAACGGCACGAAGATCGTCTTCTCCCAGATCGCCGGCCTCATCGCCCGCCGCATCATCTGCTACAAGAAAGCGGGCGACGTCGTCGCCGCCGGCGATCGCGTCGGCTACATCAAGTTCGGCTCCCGCGTCGACATGTTCCTCGGCCCCGAATGGGCCATCGAGGTCCGCGAAGGCCAGCGCGTCTCCGCCGGGTCCTCCATCATCGCGAAAAGAAAGTAGTAGCCCCCTATGCCGCGGTTCAATCTCGCTGAACGCCTCATCGATCCCAACTCCCCCGACCGGCGCCCCCGCCGCGCCGCCTACGCGCTGCCCACCCTCTTCACCGCCGGCAACCTCCTGCTCGGCTTCCTGGCCATCATGGAAACCTTCCGCGGCTCCATGGACATTGCCCAGAACGTGCCCGACGCCTTCCGCCACTTCGAGCTCGCCGCCATCTACATCGGCATCTCCGTCTTCGTCGACGGCCTCGACGGCCGCATTGCCCGCATGACCAACACCGTCTCCGACTTCGGCCGCGAAATGGATTCCCTCGCCGACGTTATCAGCTTCGGCATCGCCC
The DNA here is from genome assembly GCA_964393235.1 of uncultured Solibacteraceae bacterium. GTDB lineage: Bacteria > Acidobacteriota > Terriglobia > Bryobacterales > Bryobacteraceae. The sequence goes on from CAYMTH010000007.1 coordinate 11,646, forward strand.
CCGGCATCCTCGCCTTCGCCTGGGGCGTCCAGTTCGTCGACTGGTCCATCATCCCCAGTCCGGAAATGCGCGTCCAACTCCAGCGGGGAACCTACTTCATCACGTTCCTGTTCATCCTCTGCGGCGCCTCCCGCCTCGCGCGGTTCAACGTCTCGGTCAATCCCGTTCCCAAGAACCCCGGCCACCCCGGCCGCAAGTACTTCGTCGGCCTTCCCATTCCCGCCGCCGCCGGCATGGTCGCCGCGGTCGTCTATGCGCTCGATTCGCAGCCGCTCCGCAACTGGATCGCCGCCCTCGCCTGGATGGCGCTCATGGGCCTGCTCTCGTTCCTCATGGTCTGCACCTGGCGCTACCGGAGCTTCAAGGACTTCAACCTCCTCAGCCCGCGCTCGTTCAAATCGGTGATCACCCTCGGCAGTATCATCTACCTGCTGTTCAACTTCTCCCAGCCCTGCCTGCTTGCCATGGCCGTCACCTATGTCGGCAGCGGCATCCTGGTCCGCATCGGCGGTCTGCTGCACCGCAAGTCCTCCACTCCCACCCACCGCCCGGAGACCCAAGTTGGCTAAATCGGTTTTGTTGATCGGGGCCGATACGCTCCTCGGCCGTGAAGTGCGCGATCGCTACGAAGAGGCCGGCCTCGGCGCCCGCCTGCAGCCCGCCACGCTCGAGAAGGACGCGGCCGCCGTCTTCGCCAAAAGCGACGACGAAATCGAAATTGTCGCCGCCGTCGACGCCGCCATGATCGACGATGCCGCCGCCGTCGTCGCCGTCAACTACGCCGCGGAGGCCCTCGAACGCCTCCGCCAGGCCGGTTCCTCCACCCCCCTCATCGACCTCACCGGCGCCCTCGAAAAGGAAGGTACGCTCCGCGCGCCCATCCTCGAAGCTCGCCCGCCCGACGTCCCCATCCACCTCGTGCCCCAGCCCGGCGCCTGGCTCCTCGCGGCCTTTTTTAACGATCTCCACGCCCAGCACCCGGTCAAATCCGCCGTGGTCACCCTCTTCGAACCCGCCAGCCAGTCCGGCCGCGCCGCCATCGACGAGCTGCAGAAACAGACCGTCACCCTGCTCTCCTTCCAGCAGGTGCCCAAGGCGCAGTACGACGCCCAGCTCGCCTTCAACCTCCTCGCCCGCACCGGCGAAGATTCGAAGATCCTCCTCGCCGACCGCGAGGCTCGCATCCTGCGCGAACTCCGCACCCTCGCCGAACTCCACGGCGGCGGCATGCCCGTCCCCTCCGTGCGCCTCGTCCACGCGCCGTCCTTCCACGGCTACGCGGCCAGCGTCTGGGTCGAGTTCGGCTCCCGCCCCAACCTCCCGGCGATCATCGCCAAGTTGAAGGAGGAGGGCGTCGACGTCCGCGACGAGTCGCTCGACCCGCCCAGCGCCGTCGGCATGGCCGGGCAGGCCGGCTACGCCGTCGGGGCGATCGAACTCGATCGCAACCATCCCACCGGCGCCTGGTTCTGGCTTGCCGCCGACAACTTCCGCATCCAGGCCGACCTCGCCCTCGATGTGCTGCGCGAACTGCTATGACCCGCCGCCACGCCCTCGCCCTTACGTCCCTCCTGTCCGGCTGCGGCTACCACGTCGGCGGCAAGTCCGACCTGCTGCCCAAGTCCATCCAAACCATCGCCGTCCCGGTCTTCAACAACCTCACCGTCCGCTACAAGCTCCCCGACCGCCTCGCCGGCGCCATCACCCGCGAATTTATCGCCCGCACCCGCTACCAGGTCATCACCGACCCCAATCAGGCCGACGCCGCCCTCTCGGGGACTATCATCAACTTCGTCGCCTTTCCCACCATCTTCGATCCCGCCACCGGCCGCGCCGCCGGCGTCCAGATCCAGGTCAACATGCAGCTGACCCTCGTCGAACGCGCCACCGGGAAGGTGCTCTTCACCCGCCCCAGCTACGAGTTCCGTGAGCGCTACGAGGTTTCGGTGGACCAGGCGCAGTACTTCGAAGAGTCCGACCAGGCGCTCGAACGCCTCAGCCGCGACGTCGCCCGCACGCTGGTCAGTTCCCTGCTCGAGGCCTTTTAGCCGTGTCCCCCGAAGAGCTCCTCTCCCAGATCAAGGCGAACAAACTGGCCCCGGCCTACCTCTTCCTCGGCCCGGACGCCTGGCGCCGCGACGAGTGCCGCCGCGCGCTGGTCCAGGCCGCCCTCCCCGAAGAGGACCGCGAACAGGGCTACACCCGTCTCGATCTCGACGAGGTCTCCCTCGCCGACGTCCTCGACGACGCCTGCTCCTACTCCCTGTTCGCTTCCACCCGCCTGCTCTGGGTCTCGAGCGCCGAAGCCGCCCTGCCCCGCGGCGACGCTTCCGAATCGCCCGAAGGCCTCGTCCGCTTCCTCAAGGACCCGCCCCCCGGCGTCACCCTCGTCTTCCAGTGCAGCCGCTTCGATTTCGACGGGGAAGACAAGGCGAAAATCGAGCGTGTCCGCAAGTTCTACGCTCCCATCAAGGCCGTCGTCGAGTTCCCGCACCCCGGCCCGGCCGAGGCGCGCGCGCTGGCCCAGCGGCTGGCGAAGCAGATCGGCCTCGCCATCGCCCCGGACGCCCTCGACCTGCTGATCGAAGCCACCGGCGCTAACGCCAGCCGGCTCGCGAACGAGCTCGAAAAGCTGCGTTTATTGACGCAAAACGCCACGATTCAGCACGTCCAGCAGCTGGTTCCGGACGCCCGCGAATCGACCATCTTCAAGCTCGTCGAAGCGCTCGGCCGCCGCGACCGCCGCGCCTCGCTTGAAATCCTCGACACCCTCGTCCGCGACAACGAATACCTGCCCCTGGCGCTCAGCTTCCTGGCCACGCAGTTCCGCTTCGCCCTCGCCGCGAAAGAGGCGAAACTGGCCGGCGCGCAGCAGATCCAGAACCACTTTTCGAAGATGGGCGTGCCGATGTGGCGCCAGCGGGCCGAGCAGGTGCACCAGACCGCGACCGCCTTCCAGCCCGCGCAGATGCGCGCCGCTATCAAGTTGATTTTTCAGGCAGATCGCGGTTTTCGCGATATCCGCCCGGACGACCGCACGGTGATGGAACAGTTCATCCTGCGGCTTACTGGAAGTACTCCTCAACGGCGATAACGGCCGTCTGCGACCGCAGCGTCGTGATCCCGATCAGGTTGCCCATGCCGTCGAACAGCCCGCCCCCGGCCGTCGCCGCGCTGACGGGTGCGTTCGAAACCAGTAACTTCATATTATTCTGCACTTTAGCCGATTGCAGCGTGCCCTCGGCGAGCGCCCCGTTCCGGACGGTATAGGTCTTCTCGCCCGCCGACAGGTCCTGGGCGTAGCGCACGCCGTTCACCGGCTGCAGCCGCGCGCCGCCCGCTTCGAGGACGCAGAGGCCGGCCGCGCGCTTCGATTTGATCAGGCGGACGGTACGGGTGACCAGTTTGCCGTTCTGGTAGAGGCCCGTAGATCCTTGATTTTCAAGGACATCGCAGTTTGTGACGAGCAGGGAGGCGGTGACGGCGACGGCGGCGCCCTGAAACTCGCCGGCTTCGGGTTTGAGCTGGGTGGCGTCGCCGGCGGTGACCAGCGAGTAGACGGCGCCGCCGACCTCTTTCCATAAAGCCTGTGCTTCCAAGGACTTGGAAAGGGTGCCCGGGGGCAGGTCGGAGATGCCGCCGGACCAGGAGGGCCAGGCGGTGCGGGCGGAAACGGTGGGCGCCGGGGGCGGGGGCGGCGGCGGAGGGGGCGCGGAAGGGCCTTTTTCGGGCTCGGAAACGCGTACTTTTGGCTCATTTATGCCGCTTTTTTGCGTCGAAATGAAGCTCAAAAGTTGCGCTACGCGCTGGTCGCCGTCCTTCGGGCCCAGTTTTTCGGCCTCGCGGGCGGACTTTTCGGCGTCGTCGAGTTTGCCAAGGTTAACATTCGAGACCGCGTTCACGTAGTGCAGCTGGGGGTACTCGAAGGGGTTGAGTTTGATCCCTTTGGCGGAAACTTCGGCGGACTTGGCCCAGTTCTTGTCGCCGGCGTAGATGTAGGAGAGGTTGAGGTAGGGTTTGACGTACTTGGCGTCGGCGGCGATGGCGGCTTCATAGGCCCGCTGGGCGTCCGCCGGACGCTTCTGCATTTCGTAGAGCCGGCCCTGGTCGTACCAGGCGATGGCGTACTTGGGATAGGCGGCGGTGGCCTTCTCGATCTCGGCGAGGGCTTCGGGGAACTTCTTCTTCTTGATCAGGTCGAGGCCCTTGTCGTAGCTCTTCTTCGCCTCTTTCGGGGCGAGGGCGGTGGTCATGGAAAAGGTGAAGCCTTCGACGTTGGCGATGCGGCGGAGGATGATGGTGCCGATGTCGGGGTTGTCGAGGAAGCGGCGGCCGGAGAGCATGACGGGCTGGCTGCGGAAACCGGCGAGGTTGGCGCGGATCTCGCAGCCCATGAGGTCGCGTTCGGAGATGCCGGAGCCGGGGGCGCCGAAGCCGCCGAGGGTATTGTTGCGTCCGCCGCCGGCGCGGCCGAAGAGGCCATCGTCGAGGCCGCCGCCGGTGGAGGCGTCGGCCATGACGGCGTTGTTGCGGCCGAGTTCGAAGCTGAAGTTGCCTTTGGAGTTCGTGTAGCCTTCGGGGCGGACGACGCCGTTGCAGACGCGTTCGATGACGACGGAATCGGGGGGCGGGGTGCCGTCCTCGAGGATTACCTTGCCCGAGAGGAAAATGGGCCGGTTCTGCATGGTGTCGGGGAAGCGGCCGCGGTCGGTCGGGTCCTGGCCGGGGAAGGGCTGGCGGCCGGGATTGGTGGGATTGGTGCCGCCGAGGCCGGGGTTGGTGGGCATGGTGTTGCCGCCGCCGCCGAGGCCGGGGTTGGTTTGGCCGGTACCGCCGGCGCCCGCGCCGGCGCCGGGCGCCGGGCCGGGCGCCTCCTGGGCGAGCAGAGCGGGAATGACGAGGGCGAAAAGGAACGGCGAAAGGCGCACGGAACAGCCTCCAGAATGGCCACATTATGCCATACGGGGTTGGCGGCCCATGTAAACTCGCGGTAACGCGGGGGCTAAGCGCGTTATCATGACGGGTGGTGGCGCGGCGCACTTGCTGGCTGGGAACTGTGTCGGTGCTTGCTGTACTGTTTTGCGCCGCACGGGGGTATGCGCAGCAGGCGGCGCCGGAATTGCCGTATGTCGGGCGGAAGATCGCCTCGATCCGGTACGTGCCGGAGACGCAGCCGTATTCGCTGGCGCAGATGGAGCAGATGAACCCGGTGAAGACGGGGGAGGTCTACGACAGCCGGAAGATCAGCGACGCGATCGAGCGGCTGTATCAGACCGGGCGGTTTTACACGATCGACGTGGAGGCGCAGCTGCTGGGGGAAGAGGTCATCCTGGAGTTCCACACCGAGCCGGCGTGGTTTGTCGGGCGGGTGTCGGTGACGGGGTGGTCCGACCCGCCGAACGTGAGCCAGTTGATCACGGCGTCGCGGCTGGAGCTGGGGCAGGACTTTACGGAAGACTACCTGCTGCAGTCGAGCCAGAACATCGTGTCGCTGATGCGGGCGAACGGGTTTTACGACGTCCGGGTGAACCCGCGGTACGAGTACGAGCCGCTGACGCAGCAGGTAAACATCAGTTTCACGCTGACGCACGGGAAGCGGGCGCGGTTTACGACGCCGGTGATCCTGGGGGCGGCGGCGCGGTCGGAGCGGGCGATCGTGCGGTCGACGCGGTGGCAGCGGCTGTGGGGGCTGGCGGGGTACAAGGAAGTGACGGAAAGCCGGGTGCAGACGGGGCTGGACCGGATCCGGTATTCGTTCCAGGCGCGGGACTTTCTGATGGCGAAGGTGTCGCTGGAGCGGCTGGAGTATCTGGAGAAGACCAACCGGGTGCGGCCGCACCTGCGGATCGAGGCCGGGCCGCGGATCCGGGTGCGGGCCGAGGGGGCGCGGGTTTCGCGCGGGAAGCTGCGGCAACTGGTGCCGGTGTTTCAGGAACACACGGTGGACCGGGACCTGCTGACCGAGGGCGGGCGGAACATCGCCGAGTACCTGCACGGGCAGGGGTACTTCGACGCGACGGTGGACTTCCAATCGACGCCGGTGGCGCCGAACGGGGAGCAGACGATTCAGTACACGATCGACCGGGGGCCGCGGTACAAGCTGACGCACCTGCATATTCAGGGCAACGACTACTTCGACACCGAGACGATCCGGGAGCGCCTGGCGATTACGCCGGCGACGTGGCTGCGGTACCGCAACGGGCGGTACAGCGAGCAGTTGCTGGAGAAAGACATCGAGTCGATCCGGTATCTGTACCAGTCGAACGGGTTCCGGGACGTGAAAGTGGAATCGCGGGTGGAGCGGAACCCGCAGGCGAAGGGCGACGAGGTGATGCTGCACCTGACGATCACGGAGGGGCCGCAGTGGTTCGTGTCCGGGGTGGAGCTGAGCGGCGTGAACCTGCGGGACTTCGATTTTGTGAAGGGCCTGCTGCAGACCACCGAGGGCCAGCCGTTCTCCGATACGGCGCTGGTGGCCGACCGGGACACGATTCTGAACTTCTACTTCAACAGCGGCTACCCGGACGCGACGCTGGAGCTGAAGACCGAACAGGACGCGGCGGCGCACCGGATCGGGGTGAAATTCGAGGTGAGCGAGGGGCGGCGGAACTTTATCCGGCGGGTGATGGTGAGCGGGTACAAGGCGACGCGGCCGCGGCTGATCTACGACCGCATTCCGCTCGAGACGGGAGATCCGCTGTCGCAGAGCGCGATCGTCGAGGCGCAGCGCCGGCTCTACGACCTGGGGATTTTCGCGAAAGTCGACATCGCGCTGCAGAATCCGGACGGGAAGGAGCGGGACAAGACCGTTCTCTACCGACTGGAAGAAGCCAGCCGGTACAGCTACACGCTGGGCTTCGGCGCGCAGCTGGCGCGCATCGGCGGCGGGCTGGGGACGTTCGACGCGCCGGCGGGGGCGCCGGGCTTTTCGCCCCGGGTTAACTTCGGCGTGAGCCGGGTGAACTTCAAGGGCCTGGGCCATACGGTGAGCTTCCGCGGGCAGCTCTCCAATTTCCAGAAGCGGGCGTTCTTCAACTACTACGCGCCGCAGTTCACGGGCAACGACCGGCTGAACCTGAGCTTCACTTCGCTGTTCGACAACTCGCGGGACATCCGCACGTTCGAGGCGCAGCGGCTGGAAGGCAGCGTGCAGCTGGGGCAGCGGCTGTCGAAGGCGAACACGGTGCAGTACCGGTTCACGTACCGGCGGGTGCAGATCGATCAGTCGACGCTGTCGATCGACCCGGCGCTGATCCCGCTGTTTTCGCAGCCGGTGCGGCTGGGGATCGCGTCGGCGTCGTTTATCCGGGACCGGCGCGACGACCCGATCGAATCGCGGCGGGGCAGCTACAACACGATCGACTTCGGGTTCGCGGGGAGCTACTTCGGATCGCAGTCCGACTTCCTGCGGCTGCTGGTGCGGAACTCGACGTATCACCGGGTGGGGAAGGACATCGTGCTGGCGCGGATGACGACGCTGGGCGGGATGTACAGCATCAGCGGACGGTCGATCGAGAAAGACGTGCCGCTGCCGGAGCGCTATTTTTCGGGCGGCGGCGCGACGCACCGCGGCTTTCCGGACAACCAGGCCGGGCCGCGCGACCTTTCCACCGGCTTCCCGATCGGCGGGAAGGCGCTGCTGATGAATACACTGGAACTGCGCGTCCCGCTCGTCGGCGACAACCTGGGGGGTGTGTTGTATCACGACATGGGCAACGTCTTTCAGGACCTGGACAAGATCTCGTTCCGGACGTCGCAGAAGAACGTGCAGGATTTCAACTATATGGTCCACGCGGTCGGCGTCGGCATCCGCTATCGCACGCCGGTGGGACCGGTTCGCTTCGATATCGGGTTTTCACCGAACTCGCCGCGCTTCTTCGGGTTTAAGGGCACGCGGGAGCAGCTGGTGCAGGGCGGCGGCACACGGCTGGTGCAGCGTATCAATCAACTGCAGTTTCACTTCTCACTGGGGCAGACGTTCTGATGACGCGGGCGATCCCATTCCTGATGCTGGTGGCCGCCGGGGCCGGATACGGCGCGGCGGTGGTGGACGGGATTGTGGCGACGGTGGGCAAGGCGGTGATTACCGACAGCATGGTGCGGCGGTCGATCCGGACGGCGGCGCTGCTGGCGCGGGCGCCGCTCGAGGAGACGCCGGAGAACTGGGAGCGGAACCGGGAGCGGCTGATCGAACAGGCGCTGGTGAAGGAAGAGATCCGGCTGAGCCGGTATCCGGTGGCGCAGCCGGACGAGATCCGGGGCGCGATGCGGCAGGTGCAGGAGCAGATGGGTGGGCCGGCGGCGTTCGGCGCGCAGCTGGTGGCCTACCGGCTGACGGAGGCCGAGGTGGCGGAGAACGTGGCGTGGCAGATCACGTTCGCGCGGTTCATCACCTACCGGTTCCGGCCGTCGGTGCAGGTGACGGACGCGGCGCTGCGGGCGTTCTATCAGCAATGGAAACCGGCGGGGGTGAAGCCGCCGTTTGAGGATGTCCGCGACGTGGTGGAGACGGAGTTCATCGCGGAGGAGTCGGCGCGGCAGCTGGACCGGTGGCTGAAGGAAGTGCGGCAGCAGACGCGGATCGAAACGCTGCAGCCGCGGGAGGCGAAGCCATGAAGCGCTTCCTGGGGCGGGCGGCGATCGCGTTGACGGTGCTGGCGGCGCTGCTGTACGGGGCGTGGTACTTGCTGCTGCGGAGCGCGTGGCTGCGGGAGCAGGTGCGGGCGCGGGCGGTGACGGAGATCGAGAAGGCGACGGGCGGGAAGGTGGAGCTGGGCAAGTTCGATTTCGATCCGGCGCTGCTGGGCGCGTCGATCGAGCGGTTCACGCTGCGCGGGACGGAGCCGGCCGGGGCGCCGCCGCTGCTGCAGGTGGAACGGGTGGAGGTGGGGCTGAAGATCCTCTCGTTCGTGAAGCCGAATGTGGATGTGGGGCGGATCGAGATCGTGCGGCCGCGGATGCATGTGATCGTGGACGCGAACGGAAAATCGAACCTGCCGTCGCCGGCGCAGGCGCGGCCGCCGTCGGCGCGGGGCCCGGTGGAGCAGATTCTACGGCTGGCCGCGGATGCGTATGTGGTGAAAGACGCCGAGTTCAGCTACGACGCCAAGCGGTACCGGTTCTCGGCGAGCGGGCGGGACCTGCAGGCGAGTTTCGACTACGAGGCGAAGGGCCCGGTTTACCGGGGGCGCGTGGCGTCGAAGACGCTGGAGATTCAGGCGGGCATGCTGCCGCGGCTGCCGGTGGACCTGGAGGCGTCGCTGGTGGTGGAGAAAGACGCCGTCGATTTTCCGGAGCTGCGGCTGCACACGGCGCCGAGCACGGTGACGGGGAAGGGGCGGATCGAGAGTTTCAAGGCCGCGCACGGGGACTTCGCGCTGCGGCTGGAAACGAATCTGACCGAGGCGGAGCGGTTGTTTCACGCGCCGGCGGGGCGGGGGCCGATCGAATCGGCGGGGCGGTTCCAGTGGCTGGGCGGCCGGCATGTGAAGTACGAGGGCGACCTGCGGGCGAAGGGGCTGGACGTCGCGATCGGCGGGGTGCGGGTGACGCCGGTGGCGGTGACGGGGCGCGTGGTGGCGACCGATGAAGAGCTGGAAGTGACCGGCATTCAGGGGACGGCGATGGAGGGTTCGTTCCGCGGGAAGGCGGCGCTGCCGGGGTATGGGGGATACCGGATCGAAGGCGAGGTGGCGGGGTTCCAACTGGCGACGGTGATGGACAAGGCCGGGCAGAAACCGATCGGGTACGCGGGGCTGCTGGCCGGGCCGGTGAAGCTGGAGAGCCGGTGGGCGGGGAAGATGATGCTGGACGCGAACATGACGGTGACGCCGGCGGAGGGCGGGGTGCCGCTCGAGGGGAAGATCGACATGCGGTACGACCGGGCGGCGGGGCAGATTCTGGTGCGGGACTCCTACGTGACGACGCCGCATGCGCGGCTGGACCTGGCGGGGACGATGTCGCAGACGCTGCGGGTGAAGCTGGCGGCGACGGAGCTGGGGGATCTGCAGCCGGGGCTGAAGTTCGCGGGGGTGGAGCGGGAGATTCCGGTGGTGCTGGAGAAGGGCTCGGTGCTGTTTGAGGGGACGGTGTCGGGGGAGTTGAAATCGCCGCTGATCGCGGGGCAGCTGCGGGCGGTGAACGCGCGGTGGAAGGACATCCGGGCGGACGCGTTGAGCACGACGGTGCTGGCGTCGGCGGACAAGCTGACGCTGACGCGGTTCACGGTGGCCGACGAGGGCGCGACGCTGAGCGGCAACGGGACCATCGCGCTGGAGAAGTGGGCGGCGACGGGGGACAGCACGATCGACCTGCGGGCCGAGGGGCGGAACCTGAATGTCGACGTGTTCCGGCGGCAGGCGGGGATCGAGCAGCCGTTGAGCGGGCTGCTGCAGACGACGGTGCAGCTGCAGGGGACGGTGGACGAGCCGCGGGGCGAGGTGCGGGTGGACTGGTTCCGGCCGGCGTATGGGAAAGAGTATCTGGACCGGCTGCGGGCGACGGTGTCGCACGAGGGGCGGACGCTGCGGATCGCGAGCTTCGAAGCAACGCGGGGCGGGGCGAAGGCGACGGGTTCGGGAACATATGCGCACGGGCGTGGGGACTGGCGGAACGGGGCGGTGGAGATGGGGTTCGACCTGGCGGGCATCGACCTGGCGACGCTGCCCGCGGTGCAGGAGGTGCGGAAGGGCGTGCGCGGGTCGGTGGCGGCGTCGGGTAAACTGCGGGCGCGGGTGGCGGATGGGAAGGCGGATTTGACGGCGGTGGAGGGGACGGGGCGGTTGGCGGGGCTGGTGGTGGACGGGCGGCCGTACGGCGAGATGAACGTGCGGGCGGCGACGGAGACGAGCGGGGAGGTGCAGCTGGACGCGAAGGGGACGCTGCGGGGGGCGGCGATCACGCTGGCGTCGAACTGGCGGCTGCAGCCGGGGTATCCGGGGACGGCGCGGCTGGAGTTCGGGGAGTTGCCGTTCCGCGTGTTCAACGAACTGCGGCCGTCGCAGGTGGCGGCGCAGCCGTGGCCGTTTACGGGCGCGTTCCGGGGGACGGTGAACTTTTCGGGGCCGGCGCTCGACATCGACAAATGGAAAGTGGCGGTGGAGATTCCGACGGTCTACGCGCGGCCGGAGCGGCGGGCGGCGGCGGCCGCGGGCCAGACGATTCCGCAGGACTTCGAGCTGCGCAACGACGGGCCGGTGCGGTTCAGCGCGGACGGGCGGACAGTGACGATCCGGGCGGCGCGGTTTGTGGCGAAGGATACGAACCTGTCGGCGTCGGGCACGTTCTCGCTGGCGGAGAAGCGGCCGTGGGATCTGAAGGTGGACGGGCGGTTGAACCTGGCCGGGGTGCGGACGTTCAGCCAGGACCTGGTGGCGACGGGAGTGGCGACGATTCAGGCGACGGTCCGCGGGGAACTGGCGAATCCGCAGGTGTTCGGCGCGATGGAGATGAAAGACGCGACGCTGAACGCGGAAGGGATTCCGAACGGGCTGGACAAGGTGAGCGGGCGGGTGCTGTTCGACCGGCGGCGGGCGACGATCGACAACCGGCTGACGGCGGAGACGGGAGGCGGGCGGCTGGCGCTGGGCGGGTTCCTCGACTTTTCGGGCGAGGACACGTTCTACCGGCTGCAGGCGGAGGCGGCGAGCGTGCGGATCCGGTATCCGGAGGGCGTGAGCACGGTGGCGGACGCGAATCTGAGCCTGAGCGGAACGACGGAGCGGAGTTTGCTGGCGGGGTCGGTGACGGTGCTGCGGTCGGGTTTCACGCCGCGGACGGACTTCGGGAGTCTGCTGGCGGAGTCGAGCCGGGGGGAAGCGACGCCGAAGGAGGCGAACCGTTTTCTGGCGAACATGCAGATCGACGTGAAGGTGCGGACGGCGCCGGAGACGCAGTTCATGACGTCGCTGACGAACGACCTGGAGGCGGAGGCGAACCTGCAGATCCGCGGGACGGGGGCGCGGCCGTCGGCGCTGGGGCGGATTCTGATCAGCCAGGGGGACATCAACTTTTTCGGCAACAAGTACACGATCAAGCGGGGCGAGGTGAGCTTCTACAATCCGACGAAGGTGGAGCCGACGCTGGACCTCGACCTGGAGACGCGGGTGCGCGGCGTGGACGTGACGGTGAACTTCACGGGGCCGATCGGGCGGTTGAACGTGAGCTACCGGTCCGACCCGCCGCTGCAGCCGGGGGAGATCATCGCGCTGTTGACGGTGGGGCGTTCGCCGACGTCGTCGACGGTGGGGAGCAGCCAGAGCGGAGCGCGGGGATCGTTCCTGGAAAGCGGGGCGAATTCGCTGTTGGGTTCGGCGATATCGGCACCGATTTCGAGTCAGTTACAGCGGTTTTTCGGGGTGAGCCGGATCAAGATCGACCCGACGATCGCGGGGTTGGAAGGGACGCCGCAAGCGCGCGTGACGGTGGAGCAGCAGGTGTCGAAGGACGTGACGATCACGTTCGTGACGAACCTGAACCGGAGCCAGCAGCAGGTGGTGCGGTTGGAATGGAACCTGAACCGGGATTGGTCGCTGATCGCGCTGCGGGACGAGAACGGGTCGTTCGGGGTGGATTTCCAGGTTCGAAAGCAGGTGAAATAGAGAGATGCGCCTGCGCGCGGAGAAGAACCGTCTGAAGATCGAGCACAGCATCCTGGACGGGGTGCGGGCGATGCTGGACAAGCTGTTGAAGGACGAGCCGGCGATCCGGTCGGTGGTGCCGGGGCGGATCGCGATCGTGCGGGACGCGCGGGGGCCGGTGAAGGTGCGGGTGACGGTGCCGGTGACGAACGGGTGGAAGGCGATCGCGCTGAGCGATGGGGCGCGGCAGGAGTTGTTCATCAGCACCACCCTGGGGAGGGAAGAGCTGGAGGCGGCTTTGCGGCAGGCGGCGGCGGAGTAACGGTACACTGGTAAAGGAATCCCATCCATTCCGCAAGGAGCAATTAAACAAATGGCTGTTAAAGTAGCTATCAACGGTTTTGGCCGCATTGGCCGGAACGTTGTGCGTGCGGGGCTGAACAACCCGGATATCGAATTCGTCGCCCTGAACGACCTGACCGACAACAAGACGCTTGCCCACCTGCTGAAGTACGACTCGACGCTCGGCCCGTTGGACGCCGAAGTGACGCAGGATGCCGAATCGATCACGATCAACGGCAAGCGCATCCGCGTGTTTGAAACGAAGGACCCGGCCGCCATCGACTGGTCGGCTTACGGCGCTGAAATCGTGGTGGAATCGACGGGCCGTTTCACGGACGCCAGCGACGCTTCCAAGCACCTGCGCGGCACCGTGAAGAAGGTTATCATCTCGGCCCCGGCGAAGGGTGAGGACATCACCGTGGTGCTCGGCGTGAACGACGACAAGTACGATCCGGCGAAGCACAACGTGATCTCGAACGCGTCGTGCACGACGAACTGCCTGGCGCCGGTGACGAAGGTGCTGGACGCGAAGTTCGGCATTCTGAAGGGCTCGATGACGACGATCCACAGCTACACGAACGATCAGAACGTCCTCGACTTCCCGCACAAGGATCTGCGCCGCGCCCGCGCCGCCGCGATCAACATGATCCCGACCTCGACCGGCGCCGCGAAGGCGATCGGCCTGGTGATGCCGCAGCTGAAGGGCAAGCTGGACGGCTACGCGATGCGCGTGCCGACCCCGAACGTTTCGGTGGTCGACTTCGTGTGCGTGACCGAAAAGTCGACGACGACGGAAGAAGTGAATGCCGCGTTGAAGGCCGCTTCGGAAGGCGAACTGAAGGGCATCCTCGGCTACACGACGGACCCGGTGGTTTCCTCCGACATGATGAAGAACTCCAACAGCTCGATCGTCGACGCGGACCTAACGAAGGTTCTCGACGGCAACCTGGTGAAGGTGGTTTCCTGGTACGACAACGAGTGGGGCTACTCCTGCCGCGTGGTCGATCTCTGCGTCATGCTGGCCAAGAAGGGCCTCTAAGCCTTACCGGCTGTGTTCGCGAAGAAGGGCCGCCCCGACGGGCGGCCCTTTCGCTTTTACTTCATCGAGTGGCGCGCATCCTCGAGGATGCGCTTGGCGCGGCTCGGGTTGAAGACGCCGCAGGAGCAGAAGCGGGCGAGGTAGGTGACGGCCTCTTCCGGGGTGCGGCGGCCTTCCTTTACCCAGTCGATCATCTTCTTGGCGAGTGAGTGGCTCACCATGCCGTGGCCGCACATCGTCGAGAGCATCATCGTCTGCGTGTTGGGCAGTTTGTCGGTCTTGCCCTCGAAGCCGAGCGAGTAGCCGACGGAGTGGCGCGGGATGCCCACTTCGTGGCAGCAGGCCTCGGCGTTCTCGATGGAGGTGGAGACGTTGATGGACATGCCGAGGTTGGCCTCCCGCACCTTCTTGAGGAAGGCGACGGCGGCGGCGCGGTTGTCGAAGACCGCGGCGACGGTGGTGGGGGCGTCGAGGCCGCGGACGACCTCTTCGAAGTCCGGCGTCATGTCGCGCTGCCAGTGGTTGAGCGGGCTCATCTGGCTGGAGGGGCGGAGGCAGCCGCCGTGGCGCGCGTCGCCGAGGTTGACCGGCTTGAAGGGGATGGCCATCTGGAGGAACTGCCGCAGTTTCGGCAG
>CAYMTH010000008.1:0-461 GCA_964393235.1 uncultured Solibacteraceae bacterium
CCCTGGATGAGCCGCACCGGCGGCTCCCCCACCCCCGCCGACGACCCCGCCGCCCTCCACTACGAAGCCGCCCTCCGCACCCTCGCCCTCCTCGAAAACGATACCCCCTTCCGCCCCGCCCTCCAACGCCTCCTCCTCCACCTCGATAACAACCTCACCCGCGCCGCCGAGCTCATGATGAACATGCTCGCCCGCCGCGACCAGTGGCTCCGCCATACCATCGACGGCTTCGACCGCCCCCGCCTCGAACAAAGCCTCGCCGCCATCTCCGACGCCGCCCTCGCCCGCGTCGAACCCGACGTTCCCCCCCAGGCCTGGGACCTCTTCGCCTACGCCGGCAACCCCCTCCCCGACGCCCCCCTCGCCCCCCCCCTCGCCCTCCCCCTCCTCCCCCTCCCCACCGACGGCCCCCCCCGCCCCTCCCTCCCCAAACACCAACGCCTCCCCCCCCGCCCCCCCCC
>CAYMTH010000008.1:471-25912 GCA_964393235.1 uncultured Solibacteraceae bacterium
CCGTCAACAAAAACCACGGCTTCCCTCCCGGCGACCCCCGCAAAGCCGAAATGACCGAGTTCTGCCAGTCCCTCCCCGACTCCTTCGCCGCCGACCTCCACGGCCTCCGCTCCCTCCCTCCCCCCGAATACTCCGACGCCCAGTGGGCCATCATCGAAGCCCTCGGCCAGATCCTCACCCTCGCCGTCGCCCAGCTCAACCTCGTCTTCCAGGAACGCCGCGCCACCGACTTCCCCGAACTCACCCTCTCCGCCCTCCGCGCCCTCGGTACCGACGCCGAACCCACCCCCCTCGCCTACGCCCTCGACTTCCGCATTCAACACCTCCTCATCGACGAGTTCCAGGACACCTCCATCTCCAAACTGGAACTCCTCAAACGCATCA
The DNA here is from genome assembly GCA_964393235.1 of uncultured Solibacteraceae bacterium. Lineage (GTDB taxonomy): Bacteria > Acidobacteriota > Terriglobia > Bryobacterales > Bryobacteraceae. The sequence goes on from CAYMTH010000008.1 coordinate 856, forward strand.
CCGCCGACTGGTCCCCCGGCGACGGCCGCACCGTCTTCGCCGTCGGCGACCCCATGCAGTCCATCTACTCCTTCCAGGAAGCCGACGTCTCCCTCTTCTCCCAATGCCGCACCCGCGGCCTCGGCCGCCTCCCCCTCGAATCCCTCGTCCTCACCGCCAACTTCCGCTCCTCCCGCAACCTCGTCGACTGGTTCAACGTCGCCTTCCCCGACGTCCTCGCCCCCGAAGAGGATCCCACCTCCGGCGCCGTCGCCTACTCCCCCTCCCACGCCCAGCGCGACCCCCTCCCCGGCGACCCCGTCGTCTGCCACCCCGTCCCCGCCGCCTCCGAAGCCGCCGCCGTCGCCGACGTCGTTCAGCAGTGCGAAGGCGAAGTCGCCATCCTCGTCCGCCGCCGCGCCGACGCCTTCCCCATCGTCGCCGAACTCAAGCGCCGCGGCATTCTCTTCCAGGCCGTCGAAATGGACCCCCTCGCCGAACGGTCCATCGTCCAGGACCTCCGCGCCCTCACCCGCGCCCTCCTCCACCCCGCCGACCGCGTCGCCTGGCTCAGCGTCCTCCGCGCCCCCTGGTGCGGCCTCGAACTCGCCGATTTGACCACCCTCGCCGCGTCGGATTCCATCCCCGACGCCATCCGCCAATCCACCCTCCCCCGCCTCCTCCGCCCCGCCGCCGTCCTCCTCGAGGCCCTCGACCAGAGCCGCCGCCGCCCCCTCCGCCGCCACGTCGAGATCACCTGGCGCGCCCTCGGCGGCCCCGCCTGCCTCCGCGACGCCGCCGAGCGCGAAGACGCCCGCGTCTTCTTCACCCTCCTCGACAAGCTCGACACCGCCGGCGACCTCCCCGAATTCCAGCTCCTCGACGACGAACTCCTCCGCCTCTGCGCCGCCCCCGATCCCAACGCCCCCAAGACCATCCAGGTCATGACCATGCACAAGTCGAAGGGCCTCGAGTTCGATTACGTCCTCCTCCCGGGCCTTTCCAATAAACCCCGCACCGGCTCCTCCCCCCTCCTCCGCTGGGCGGAATTCGACGATCTCGTCATCGGCTCGATCCGCGAAACCGGCGCCGACCGCGACCCCGTCTACGACTACCTCGGCGTCCACGAGCGCCGCAAGCAGGATCACGAAGCCGGCCGCCTGCTCTACGTCGCCGCCACCCGGGCGAAGAAGCGTCTCCACCTGTTCGGCAACGAAGCCGTCTCCGGATCATTCCTGGCGCGCCTCGCCCACATCGTCGGCGACGCCTTCGCCGCGCCCCAACCGGCCGTCGTGCCCCTCGCGGGGGACGTGGTCAAAGGCGTGCCTCTCCGCCGCGTCCCGGCGGACTTCGTCGCCCCCGCGCCCCCGCCCCCGCTCGCCTGGCACGTCGTCGAACGGCACGTCGAGGAGGCGGGGGAGAGTACCGCCGCCACCGCCGTCGGGACGGTGGTGCACCGTGTCCTGCAGCTGATCGCCCAGCAGGGAGTCGACGGCTGGACCACGGACCGCATCGCCGACCGCGCCCCGGCCTTCCGGGCCCAGTTGATGGCGCTCGGGGTCCCGCACCCCGAAATCCCCGCCGCTGCCGATCGCACCGTCGAAGTCCTCAACGAGGCCCTGCTAAGCGACCGCGGCCGCTGGATCCTGACCGCGCATGAAGAGTCCGTGTGCGAATGGGAGCTCAGTGCGGCGGTCGGCGGTGAGATCCGCACCGGCCGTCTCGACCGGACGTTCGTGGCGGACGGCATCCGCTGGATCATCGACTACAAGACCGGCGGAGACCACCCCGACTACCGCGCCCAGCTCGAGCAGTACGCAGCGATGGTCGCCCGTCTCGACCCCCGGCCGATCCATCTCGGCCTCTACTTCCCCCTCACCGGCGACTGGATCGAGTGGCCCGCTACTTTCGCTCAGCCCGCCGGCGCCGCAACCGCCTCCCAACCCCCTCCCGTCGGGGACATGCTTTAGCGTGTCCCCGCGCGAGAACCCACCCCTTCCCGCCGCGCACCCACCCCGCCCTACTTCCTCTCCGCCAGCAGGATCAGCGACTGGCCCAGCGGCAGGTTAACCCCCGCCGGCAGCAGCTTCGATTCGGCCTTGAGCGGCCCGTACAGCAGCCGGTCCAGCCACGGCGCCACCGGCTGCACCCCGCTCTCCGGCTCCCCCCCGAACAGCGGCTCAATCACCCGGAACTTCAGCAGCGCCACCGGCATCAGCAGCGAGTTCGCGTAGGTGCACCGCTGCACCCGAAACCCGCAATCTTCCGCCAGTTTTACCAGTCTTCCGCGCGTAAATCGCTGCCTTTCCATCGCGAATTGCGAGTGGTGGCTGCGCAGGATATCGAGCGCCGACGCCCGCAGCGCCAGGAACCCGCCCGGCCGCAGCACCCGCGCGAACTCCCGCATCGGCTTGTCCTCGTCGCCGCGCGGCAGGTGCACGATCACGTCCATGCTCACCACCGCGTCGAACGCCCCGCCCCGGTACGGCAGCGCCTGAATATCGCCCTGCGTTAACCGGCTGATTCCAAGAGTCTTGCCGTACTCGAGCCCCTCCCACCCCAAGTCCAGCGGGAACATCGGCCACCCGTACCGGTCCGCCAGCGCCTGGGCGAAGTGCCCCGTCCCGCACCCGGCCTCGAGCACCCGCCCGAACCGCCGCTGCCGCGCCACCGGATCCAGCAGCCCGAACATGATGTGCCGCATCCCGCGGTACCACCAGAAGTCGTTCTCCGCCTTGGCGATATTGGCGAATTCGGCCGGATTCATCATGGCAGGTAGTGCCCCTGGTGCTCGCGGTAGTATTCGAGCGTGCGACGCGCGCCTTCCGCGAAAGGCACCTGCGGCTCCCAGCCTAACGTCTCCCGGATCAATGAGTTATCGGTAGAGAAACTGCCGATGTCGATCGACTTGTGGCCTTCGGGAAACGGGCGGAAGCGAAGCTGGCCGCCGCCCGCGGCTGCGAGCACGCGCGCGATGTCGGCCAGGTGCAGGGCATCCCTTCCGCCCACGTTCAAGTTCGCCACGGGCAACCGCGAGCGGCTGCCGGCCAAGAGGCAAACTTCAACGATATCATCAATATACACCGGATCGCGCAGCTGTTGCCCGTCCCCGAACACCTCGATGTCCTGCCCGAGCAGCGCGCGCCGGAAAAAGTGCCCCAGCACCCCCTGCTCCGGGATATTCAGCGCCATCCGCGGCCCGTAGACGTTCGTCAGCCGGAGAATCGTTGCGTCGATCTCGCCCGCGGCGTCCAGCAGGCGGTGATAGCTGGCCGCCGCGTGTTTGTGTATCCCGTTGAAATCGATCGGGTTAACCGGGTGGGACTCGTTGATCGGCAGGTACTGCGGCACCCCGTACACCTGCCGCGTCGAGGCGTAGACCACCCGGACGCCCGGGCAGATCTCGCGCAGCGCCAGCAGGAAGCGCAACTGGGCGGTGGTGTTCAGCTCCAGATCGCGCACCGGGTCGCGCATACTATTAATGTGGCTTATTTCTCCGGCCATGTTGAAGACGACATCGGTGCCGGAAATCGCGCTTTTGTACGCAAAAAGTGCCCCAATATCGTCATTTATGACGTCAATTTTAGGCGAAGAAAAGGCGATATTGAAGGGGTTCGAGCCGCATCCCGGGACGGAAGAATCGATTACGGTGACCTCGGCGCCGTCCTGCGCCAGCCGTACGGCCAGATTGCTGCCGATGAATCCCAGTCCACCCGTGACCAGGACTCGCTTCCCCGCGAAAGTCATGTTGTGTTGCGACTATTCTATCTCTTCGAGGGTGCGGACCGCTTCGAGCAGCAAAAGCGAGCCGAACGCGGTGCTGCCGCGCTTTTCGTGGAAATTGCGGAACTGGATCTCGAGTTTAGCCCAGGCGCGGCAGATCTCGCCGTAGACGGTATTGGGGCGGGCGGCGGCGCGGGGGAGCCAGTCGGGGATACGGGTGAGGAAGCCGATGAAGGCCATAATGAGCCGTAATTCCGAGGAAAAGAGGCGGTTCAGCTGCAGCGTGCGGCGGCGGCAGCTGGCCGTGACGGCGCGGGCGGAGGCGGGGTTGTAGGCGCCGCGGATGTGCGGGGTAACGTCGAAGCGGATGGCGGCCTGGTGGACGGGGCGCAGGCGTGGGACCAGGCGGCGGGGCAGGCGCCGGAAGAACAGGGCGGCCTGGCGCGGGTGAAAAATGTCGAGGCTCACCTCGTCGACGGTGCGGCCGACCGAGGGCGGGGCGGCGCTCCAGGCGAGGACGGGGAGGATGCGCTGGCGCCGGCCGAGCAGCGACGGGGTATCGATGTAAGACGCGAGGAAGGAATCGCGGATGGCGGTCTGGAAGGCGAGGGAGACGCGGCGGTAGACGCGGCGATAGTTGCGGGTGCGTTCGCCGGGGGATCAGGGGGTCGGGGGGGGGGGGGGCGGGGGGGGGGGGGGGGGGAGACGGTAGGGTGGGGGGGGGGGGGGGCGGGAATGAGGGCGGGGGGGGCGGGTTCGGCGACGAGGGTGAGGGGGGTGGTATCGGCGAAGAAGGCGCGGAAGAGGACGACGACGGCCTGGTGGAGGCCCATCGTGGAGATGGGGTCGGGGTCGGCGGGGTGGAAGCCGGTGAGGCGGTTGGGGGCGTCGAAGCGGAATTCCAGCCCCGCGAGCCAGGCGCCGGGGTCTTCGTGGGCCCAGGGGCGGAAGGGGGGCAGGTGAAGCTCGATCTCCGGACGGCCGGCGGCGGCCACGGCGGCGCGCGCTGAAGGGGGCAGCACGTCGAGGGAGGTGAGCGTCGAGGAGATGGGGAGGACGAGTTCGCGCTCCGGCGATTCGCGGACCCAGTGGAGGTGCACCACCGCGTCCGACTTCGATGACGTAGGCATGTCGCGGTTCCGCGCTTTAATGGTAGCAATCCCCGGGGACGATCAGATGAAATCGATCTGGAAGATCCAGCCGGCGGTGGGGCTGTCGTAGTTGGGCCAGCCGGGGTGGATGCCGGCGTCGCAACCGATCAGCTTGCCGTCCCACATGGCGAGGCCGTGGGGGTCGCAGGACTTGTCGACGAAGTCGACGACCTCGAGGACGCGGCCGGTGGAGGCTTCGTAACGGACGAGGGAGGGGCGATAGTCCTTGTAGCTTTTGCAGTCGTTCCCGACGACCTGCCACATGGTGTCGCCTTCGAAGGTGATGTCGTGGTACCGGTTGCGTTCGGGGGCCTGGTAGAAGGGGATGATGAATTCCGGGGTCCAGGTAACCGGGTCGACGCGGATGTTGCCGCGGAGGCGGAGGGCGGCGATCCAGAGCTTGCCGTCCTGCCAGTGGGCGCCGTGGCAGCCGCCGCCGTTGTCGACGGGGCCGAGGGGAATTTGCCGGTGGCTGATCAGTTTGGAATTCATGTCGACCTGGAAGACGCCCTGGGGCGGGGCGTTGGCGACCATCCAGACGTAGCCGCCGCCGACGGCCATCCCGGAGGTGTTGCGCGAGGTGGTCGTCACCTTCTTGACGATCTTGCCGTTCCAGTCCATGAGGACGGCGTCCTCGGTTAGGGAGCGGGGCTCGGGGAGGCCGTAGGCGGTGGCCTGCATGCCGGAGAGTTTCTGTTCCGCTACCCAGAGGCCTTCGCTGGTGGCGGCGAGGCCGTTGGGGAAGCCGGGGGGCGCCTTGAAGAGCTTGGTGGTTTTGGCGCGGCGGCGGGCGGGTTTGCCGGCGGGTGCTTGGGCGAAGGCGAGGGCGCCGGTGAGGCCGGCGGCGAGGAAGTCGCGCTTGGTCATGGGATTTACTCCAGTCGCCGCGCATCATATCATTCCGGGATGGTGGTCGCGTTGGAAGGAGCGCCGGGGGCGGGGAAGTCGACGCTGGCGGCGGAGATGGGGCGGGCGGGGGCGCTGGTGGTGCCGGAGGTGAATCTGCTGTTTTTGCGGCCGGCGGGGGAGTCGGGGGAGTGGTATCTGGAGCGGCAGGTGGCGCGGTGGGAGATGGCGGCTTTGGCGGCGCGGCAGGGTCGGACGGGGGTATTAGACGGGGATCCGTTGCAGCCGATGTGGTTCAACTGGGCGTTCGCGGCGGAGGGTTGGCCGGACTGGCGGGTGGCGTACCGGTATTTCCGGGCGAAGGTGGAGGCGGGGCGGATGGAGGTGCCGGAGCGGTATGTGTTTTTGCGTGTGGAGGAGGGGGTGCGGGCGGAGCGGATGCTGGCGCGGGAGTTGGCGCGGGGCGGCGATCCGGCGCGGGCGGCGCGGAAGGTGGAGCGGTATGCGGCGCTGGTGGAGCCGCAGGCGCGGTATTTTGGGGCGTTGGGGGCGCGGTTCCCGGGGCTGGTGAATGGGGAAGGGGGGCGGGGGGTGTCGGGGTTGGAGGTGCTGGATTTTGCGGCGGGGTGGTTGGAGGGCGCTTGAGGTGTGTTCGTTGGGGGGGCGGGGTTCGTGCGCGGGGACAGGCTGAAGCCTTTCCCCGGAGTGAGGGTTCGGGGTGTGCAAAAATGCTGAAGACTCGTAAGTCGCTGAAAACACTCAACAGAAAAATGGGGACACTCGCGGCAGGCACCATTTATTGCTGGGGGGCGGAGACGATGAAGGCGCGGGCGGGCGTGTCGGAGACGCCACGGTAGGAGTGGGGCTCGGAGGAGTCGAAATAGGCCGCGTCACCCGCTTCCAGAATCACCGAGTCGTCCTGGTAGACCACTTCCAGCTTGCCCTCGAGCACGTGGACCAGCTCGGCGCCGGGATGCGCATGCTCTACCGCTTCGCCTTCGTCGCGCAGGGGGAACTCGGCGAGATAAGCTTCGATCGGCTTGTTGTTCGCCTTGAAGGCCAACACCTCAAAAAAGAAACCCGGGCGGGCGGACTCAGGGTCGTTCGGGAACTGCATCCGCTCGTCCTTGCGCACCACTTCAAATAAACCCGCGCGCCGGCGCGTGCCAAAGAAGTAGTCGAGACCTACGTCGAACACCATCGCCACACGCGCCAGCGTCGGGAGCGTCGGGACCAGCTTTCCATTCTCCAACTGCGACAACATCGACGCCGAGAGCCCCGTGTGCTTGCCCAATTCCGTCAACGCAATCTTCTTGCGCATCCGCAGTTGCCGGATTTTCGCCCCCAGATCGTAGGTCGAAAGCACTCGATTGATCGTTTCAGGGCTGGATTCGTACTCGGTCATAAACTTAGTTTAGCGTGACTGAAATCGAATTCAAGCGTTTTCTTGTGGCTGAACTCACTTTCAGTAATGGCTAGTTTTGGTCTGAAATGGCTGTTAGGGTTGAATCATATGGCAACCAACGCAACCGCAATCGCCAACTTTAACCCCCTGGTTCTTAGCCACCGCCCGGGCCCAGAGGCCATCGTCGATGCCGACGCGACGCTGATCGAAGCGGCGCGTAGCGGTGACGCGGACGCCTTCACCGAACTGGTGAACCGTCACTATCAAACGAGTTTGAAATTGGCCCGCTCCATCCTGCGCGACCGCGAGGATGCCGAGGACGAGGTCCAGAACGCCTTTACCAAGGTGTACCTGCATTTGCACCGTTTCGAAGGGAACAGCCGGTTTTCGACCTGGCTGAGCCGCATCGTGGTCAACCAGTGCCTGATGCGCCTGCGGAAGGCTCGCCGAGCCCGTTTTGCCTACCTGGATGATCCGGGCTCGGACGAGAACACGACGCGGCTGGAACTGGCCGATCCGGCGGAGAACCCGGAGCAGTCGCTGGGGCGCGGAGAAGTGGAAGCGCTGCTGCGGAAGGAAGTGAACTGCATTCCGCCGCTGTTGCGGGAACCGCTGCTGCTGCGGGAGTCCAAGCGGCTGCCGCTGTCCGACGTCGCGGAGCAGTTGAACATCACCGAAGCAGCGGCGAAGAGCCGGCTGCTGCGGGCGCGGCGCGAGTTGAAGGCGCGGTTGACCCGGCACCAGGGCGTTCGCGGCGCAGCGACGCTGCTGGCGTAGAGATCACAACCGCTGGAAGAACGAGCCGGGCCAATGGCCCGGCTCGTTGCATTTGGGGGATCAGGCGAGTTTGAGCCAGGGGGCGATGCGGCGCATGACGGGGGCGGTCATGTAGGTCGTGAAGATGGCCATGAAGACGAGCATGAAGAACACGGATTTGGGGATGATGCCGAGTTCGTAGCCGATGTTGATCACGATGAGCTCCATCAGGGCGCGGGTGTTCATCATGACGCCGATCATGCCGGAGTCGGCCCAGGAGAAGCCGTTCCAGCGGGCGGCGAGGGTGCAGCCGCCGAACTTGCCGACGACGGCGGCGGCGAGGACGAGGCCGCAGAGGATCCAGAGATCGACGCCGGACATGGAGCCGATGTCGGTGCGGAGGCCGGTGTAGGTGAAAAAGATGGGGAGGAAGAAGACGGTGACGAAATCGGAGAGGCGATCGCGGACGGCGGCGACGAATTCGGTCTGGTCGTAGAGGATGGAGCCGAGGAGGAAGGCGCCGAAGATGGAGAAGATGCCGATCAGGTTGGTGATCATGGCGCTGGCGAGGATGGCGAGGAGAACGACGGCGAGGGTGTTGAGGGGGAGGGCGCCATTGGCGCGGCGGACGGCGGCGCCGAGCCAGCGGGAGGCGGCCGGGCGGACGACGACGATCATGACGGCCGCGAAGGCGAGGACGGAGACGACCATGGTGGCGAAGCGGATGGGGTCGAAGTTGGCTTTCGAGATGGCCGTGACGAGGGCGAGGAGGATCCAGCCGACGGCGTCGTCCATGGCGGCGGCGGTGATGGTGAGGGAGCCGATGAGAGTGCGGTTGAGGTCGAGCTCGATCATGATGCGGCCGAGGATGGGGATGGCGGTGATCGACATGGCCGTAGCCATGAAGAGGGAGAAGTGAAGCGGGGAGCCGGTGAGGCCGAGGGCGGGGTGCATGTACTGGCCGAGGAGGAAGCCGAGGGTGAAGGGGAGGACGATGCCGGCGGCGGAGACGGAGAGGGCGGCGCGGCGGTTTTGTTTGAGATGGCCGAATTCGAATTCGAGGCCGACCAGGAACATGAGGAGCACCAGGCCGATCTGGCTCATGATGGAGAAGATCTGATTGACGGACGGGTTGAAGACCCTTGTTGAGATTTCGGGGAAGAAGCGGCCGAAGAGAGACGGGCCGAGGATGAGGCCGGCGGCGATTTCGCCGCAGACCTGGGGCTGGCCCATCTTGCGGAAGAGCCAGCCGAAGACGCGGGCGGCGGTTATGATGACGCTCAACTGGAGCATCACGACGAGGAGGATGTTCTCGATGTGGGCGTTGACCGGAGAGGTGTTCATGAGGCGATCCTGACCCAGCGGCGGGCCTTCATTTCGAAGCGGGGCAGAGAGCCGGGCGCGACGAGTTCGACGGGAATGCGCATGCCGAGGGCGTCGCGGAGGGCGGCTTCGAGCTGGTGTTCGATGCCGGGTTCGCCTTCGACCTTGAGGAAGATTTCGGTCATGCCGCGGACGGTGCAGATCTCGGCGCGGTATTCGTGGACGCCGCCGGCGGCGCGGAGGACGTCCTCGACGGCGGAGGGGTAGACGTTGACGCCGCGGACGACGACCATGTCGTCGCGGCGGGCGAGGATGCCGCCTTGGAGCGCCAGTTCGTGGGAGCCGCAGGGGCAGGGGCCGGGCGGGGCGGGCTGCACGAGGTCGCCGGTGCGGTAGCGGAGGACGGGGGCGGCGGTGCGGCCGAGGTTGGTGAGGACGAGTTCGCCGGGCTGGCCGGGGGGGAGGGGCGCGCCGGAGACGGGATCGACGATTTCGGGGTAGAACTCGGCGGCGATGGCGTGGAGGACGCCAGGGCGGGCGGGGCACTCGTAGGTGACGGGGCCGGTTTCGGTCATGCCGTGGTGGTCGAAGACGCGGGCGCCGGGCCAGAGCTTTTCGAGATGGGCGCGGGTGCCGGGGACGGAGCCGCCGGGTTCGCCGGCGACGATGATGGTGCGGACTTTGAGGGTGTCTGTGTCGAAGCGTTCGGCGCGGGCGACTTCGGCGAGGCGGATGGCGTAGGTGGGGGTGCAGCAGAGGACGTTGGCGCCGGAATCGGCGAGGGTGCGGAGGCGGGCGGTGGAGGACATGCCGCCGCCGGGAATGGCGAGGGCGCCCATGCGGGTGGCGGCGTCGAAGGCGGTCCAGAAGCCGAGGAAGGGGCCGAAGGAGAAGGCGAAGAAGATGCGGTCCGCGGCGCCGACGCCGGCGGCGTGGAAGACGCGCTGCCAGCAGCCGAGCATCCAGTGCCAGCTTTCGTTGGTATCGAGCCAGCGGAGGGGGCTGCCGGTGGTGGAAGAGGTCTGGCAGAAGCGGGTGTAGGCGGGGAGGGGGAAGGTGTGGTTGGAGCCGTAGGGCGGGTGGGCGCGCTGGTCGTCGACGAGTTCCTGTTTGGTGGTGAAGGGGACGGCGGCGGCGAATGCGGCGAGGGAATGGAAGGGCGTGGCGAGGCGGGGGGCGTAGAAGGCGTTGTGGGGGAGGAGGGCGTCGCGCAGGGACTGGAGGCGGGCGAGCTGGAGAGCGGCGAGGGCCTCACGGTTCATGGCCGGGCCCTCTCGAACATTTCGGGCGGGGCGGGTTCGATGAGCGCGGCGATATGGGCGGGGATGGGCACGGCTTTCATGGCGCCGGTTTGCGGGTCGCGGCGGACGCAGGCGACGGCGAGGCCGCCGCGGGCGATTTCCTCGCGGGAGTCGCCGGCGACCTTGCGAAAGATGAAGGTGTAGACGATGCTCTTTTCGCGGCGTTCCTTGACGAGGAGTTCGACTTCGACGACATCCTCAAATTTGAGCGGGCGGCGGTAGTCGCACTCGGCGTGGACGCGGGGCCAGCCGACGGCGTCGGGCTGGTGTTCGACGATGGACATGCCGAGGGAGCGGAAGAAGGCGTGTTCGGCGGTTTCCATGTACTTGAAGAAGTTCGAGTAGTGGACGATGCCGACCATGTCGGTTTCGGAGAACTCGACGCGGCGTTCGATTTTGAAAGAGCTGGGCACGGTTGGTTATCGGGCTGCGGGGGCTTCGACGAGGGGGGCGCCGTGGGAGAGGGGCGCGGGGAGTTTGGCGAAGTCTTTGAGGGCGCCGAAGAGGGGATCGAAGTCGCGGAAGAGGTTGCCGATCAGGCAGTCGGTCAGGTCGCCTTTGAGGGTGGGGTTGGCCATGAGGAATTCTTTGAATGAGAAGTCGTGGTCGTAGAAGGCGTAGACGAGTTTGCGCATGGCTTCGATGCCTTCGCAGAGGTACTGGCCGTAGGGGCGGAACTGTTCGGCGGTGAAGTTGTTGGCGGTGAGGGCGGCGTCGGCGGCTTCGGCGGCGAGTTCGCCGGAGCGGAGGGCGAGGAAGACGCCGGAGGAGAAGACGGGGTCGAGGAAGGCGAAGGCGTCGCCGGCGAGGATGAGGCCGTCGGCGGCGCAGTGGCGGGAGCGGTAGGAGTATTCGCCGGTGACCCAGTACTGGCCGAACTGTGCGCCGGGGGCGAGGTGGGATTCGATCCAGGGGTTGACCGCGACCTCGCGCTGGAAGATTTCGGCGAGGTCGCGGGTGTCGCGGTAGAGGTAGTCCTTTTCGGCGACGATGCCGACGGAGATGATGTCGTCGGGGAGGGGGATATACCAGAACCAGCCGCGGTCGGGGACGTAGGCGACGGTGGTGGAGCCTTCGTCGATGCCGGGGTCGCGCATGGCGCCCTTGTAGTAAGTCCAGATGGCGATTTTGTTGAGGTAGGGATCGCGGACTTTCCAGCCGTGGCGGGAGACGGCGAGGGCGTCGCGGCCGGTGGCGTCGATGGTGATGGGGGCGTGGAGGTCGAGGGGCTGGCCGGAGGGGGAGACGGCGCGGACGCCGGTGACGGCGCCGTTTGCGTCGCGGAGGAAGTCGCGGGCGGTGGTCTGCTCGAAGATGGCGGCGCCGTTGGCGCGGGCCTTGTCGAGGATCATGGCGTCGAATTCGGAGCGGACGACTTGCCAGGTGGTGGAGGCGTCGTGGTCGAGGTGCTGGAAGAAGTAGAAGGGCTGGGAGACCTTGCCCATGGTGTTGACGAACTGCACCGAGTACTTCTTGGGGAAGTGGGAGGCCTTGATGGTATCGACGACGCCGATGCGTTCGAGGGGGAAGTAGCAGTAGGGCATCAGCGATTCGCCGATGTGGTAGCGGGGGAACTTTTCGCGTTCGAGGACGGCGACCTTGCGGCCCTTGGCGGCGAGGACGGCGCCGGCGGTGGCTCCGGCGGGGCCGCCGCCGATGACGATGGCGTCGAAGTGATTTTCCATGGCTCTCGGTTCCTTGCAGGGGCGATTCAGGCGTATCGGGCGTTACGATGCGCGGGCAGGAAAAACGTGTGCAGCAGGCGGTCGACCTGGAGGAGGCCGTCGGGGGTGAGGCGGATGGCGGCGTCGTCGAAGGTGAGGAAGCCCTGGTCGCGGAGGGCGGCGAGTTCGGCGGGGAACTGTTGGACGGGGTCGGTCTGGTACTTGTCGACGAAGTAGGCGCGGGTGACGGCGCCGAGCTTGAGCTGGAGGATGAATTCGCGGACGAAGCGTTCGAGGGGCGTGGGGGTGAGGGCGCGGAGGAGGGGGAGTTCGCCCTTGGCGAGGCGGTCGATGTAGGCCTCGTAGGAGTGCTCGTTCTGATAGTGCGTGCCGCCGACGTGGGAGAAAGAGGCCACGCCCATGCCGATCATGTCGGCGCCTGCCCAGAGGAGGTTGCGGTAGACGAAGGTGGCTTTGGCGGGGTCCTTGACGGCGGTATAGGCGCTTGTGACGGTGTAACCGGCGGCCTTGAACTCGTCGAAGGCGTAGGCGGTCCAGGCGCGCTTCTGGGTCCAGGGAGCGACGGGGGCGACGTCCTGGCCGTGGATGCGCATTTCCTTGGAGATGGTTGTGTTGAAGGGCACTTCCATCTGGTAGATGGTGACGGAGTCGGGGGCGAGTTCGATGGCGCGGCGGACGGTGTCGCGCCAGTTGGCATCGGTTTCGCCGACCATGCCGGCGATGAGGTCGATGTTGATCTGCGGGAAGCCGACGGAGCGGGCGAAGGTGTAGGCGCGGTCGATTTCCTTCGAGACGTGGGCGCGGCCGTTGGCGCGGAGGATCTCGTCGTCGAAGTTTTCGATGCCGAGGGAGAGGCGGGTGACACCGATGTCCCGGAGCATCGTCAGCTTGCCCTCGGTGAGGGTGCCGGGCTCACATTCGAAGGTCACCTCTTCGAGGGCGTCCCAGGGGAAGAGGCGCTTCATTTCGTCGACCAGGCCGCCGAGCTGTTTGGTGGACAGGTAGGAGGGCGTGCCGCCGCCGAAGTAGAGAAAGCGGGGCTTGCGGCCGCCGATGACGGGTTTGGCGGCGTAGAGGGCGAGTTCCTGGCGGACGGCGTCGAGGTAGGCTTCGATTTCGTTCGCGTCCTTGCCGGTATACACCTTGAAGTAGCAGAAGTGGCAGCGCTTGCGGCAGAAGGGGATGTGGACGTAGAGGCCGAGGGGCGTGCCGGGCGCCGGCGGGCGGTTGAGCGCGGCGTCGGCTTCCGGGACGCGGTCCGGGGTCCAGAAGGAGAAAGGCGGGTAGTTCGAAACGAAGTAGTTGCCTTCCCGGGTCTGCTCCTCGGGCGGGTTGCCGATGGTGACGACGTCCATTGCAGGACTAGTTTATCGGATTGCGATGGTGACGCCGGGTGCGCTGGGCGCGGGGCCGACGCGGAGTTCGAGGGGGACGTTGTTGCCGCGGGGAACGTCGGGGTTGAGGCGGACGTTGACCTGCATGAGGCCGGAGACGAGGCCCGGGGCGGAGCCGGCGTAGGTGACTTCGACGGGGACGCCGCCGACGTTGACGACGACGGGGAGGACGGGTTTGCGGAGATCGGTGGCGATGACGCGGCCGTCCTGGCCGGCGGGTTCGGTCTGGCCCTCGCCGGTGGCGAAGAAGGTGAGGACGCTATCGGCGGCGGCGGGGTTGGCGGCGGAGTTGGCGGCGCCGTTCTGGTTGATGGCGGCGGCCTGGCCGCGGCCGGAGCCGTCGGCGGTGAAGATGCCGGGGGCGGCGTCGGGGGAGATGTAGAGTTCGAGGGGCTCGGAGCGGGCGCCGGCGTTTTCGACGACGACGCGGGTGGAGGCGCGGCCGGCGAGGGCGTAGGGGACGACGGTGTCGAGCCGGGTGTCGGAGATGTAGAGCACGGGCGCGGGGATGCCGTCGAACAGGACGCGGAAGCCGTTGAGGGAGGTTTCGTAGGCGCCGGCGGGGGTGGGCGTGGCGGAGACGCCGTTCTGCGGGCCGAGGGCGCTGCCCTGGAGCTGGAGAATCATACCGGGGGCGATGGCGCTCAGTTCCTGCAGGGCGGCGTGGAGCGCGGAGCGGAGGATGGGTCCGCGGGGCGCGGTGACGACGAGGGTGACCTCGGCGATGCGAATATCGGAGCCGGCGAAGGCGGAGGCGGTGATGGTGCCGCGGTAGGTGCCGGGGGAGAGGCCGGCGGGGTTGACGGAGACGGTGAGGGTGGCGGGCGTCGAGTTGGTGTTGGTGGTGACGGCGAGCCAGTTGGCGCCGATCTGGGTGCGGGCGGAGACGGAGAAGGAGACGGCGCCGGCGGTGGAGTTGACGGCGATGGTCTGGGGCGGGGGCGCGTTGGTGCCGGTGACGTGCTGGAAGGCGAGGTTGGAGGGCGTGAGGATGGGGGCGGCGGAGGAGGTGACGTTGAGCGTGACGGGCACGGAGATGGCGTTGCCGCCGGCGGAGATGGAGACGGCGCCGGAGTAGACGCCGGTGTTGAGCGAGGCGGCGGAGACGGAGACCTCGACGGAGCCGGGGACGCCGCCGGTGTTTGGATTGACGAAGAGCCAGGGGCTGTTGGAGGCGGCCGTGAAGGGGATGTTGGAGAGGCCGGAGATCTGGACGGTCTGCGAGGCGGTGGCGGTGGAGCCGGCGGTGAGGGAGAAGTTGAGCGACGCGGGGGCGGCGGAGAGAACGGCGCCGGAGAGCGTCATGGAAACGGGGACGGTGAGGACGGTGCCGTCGGAGACGTTGGTGATGATGATGTTGCCGGTGTAGGTGCCGGCGAGGGCGACGACGAGGGGACTGATGGAAACGGTGAGCGAGGCGGGGGTGGCGCCGGAGGAGGGAGTGACCTGGAGCCAGGGGCCGCCGGAGGAGGTGGCCGAGACGATGAAGTTCTTGGTGGTGTTGGCGGTGAGGAAGATGGTCTGGCTGGCGCCGACGTTGCCGACCTGGGCCTGGAAGTCGAGCGAGCGCGGCTGGGCGGAGATGGAGTTGAAGCCGGAGCCGCCGACGGAGAGGGTGACGGGGACGGTGACGGAGTTGTTGCCGGCGTTGACGACGATGTTGCCGGTGTAGGTGCCCTGGGCGAGGCCGACGGGGTTGATGGAGACGAAGAGTTCGGGCGAGAAATTCGTGGAGCCGGTTTGCGGGCCGACCAGGAGCCAGCCGGAGGAGTTGGCCGAGGCGGTGAAGTTGACGGGCGTGGAGGTGGTGGTGATGACGACGGACTGCGCGGGCGGGACGCCGGTGTCGGGGTTATAGGAGAACGACAGGTAGGCGGGCGTGGCGGTGAGGATGGCGTTGCCGGAGACGGTGAGGTTGACGGCGACGGTCTGCGAGGAGCCGTTGGAGGCGGAGATGGTGATGGTGGCCGAGTACTGGCCGGGGGTGAGGGCGGTGGGGTTGATGTGGATGTTCAGGTAGTTGTTGCTGGTGCCGTTGACGGACTGGGCGGGGGGCAGGCCGGTGGTGCCGGTGGAGAGGTTGGCCCAGGTTGCCGAGGAGGTGGCGACGAAGGAGACGATGCCGTTGAAGTTGGAGACGTAGACGGACTGGACGTTGGGCGGGGCGTAGCCGGTCTGGTAGGCGAAGTTGAGCGTGGAGGGTGTGACGGAGAGACCGCCGACGCCGCCGGAGGCTCCGACGGTGAGCGTGACGGGGATGGCGATGCCGGGCGCGCCGGAGAGCGGGGCGATGGAGATGGTGCCGGTGTAGGTGCCCTGGCCGAGGCCGGCGGGGTTGGCGGAGATGGTGATGCTGGTGGGAGTGGTGTTGGAGGACAGGACGAAGGAGAGCCAGTTGCCGCCGGAGGCGGTATTGGCAAAGGCCTGGAAGGGCACGGCGCCGGCGGAGCCGCTGGTGAGGGCGACGGAGGTTTGCACGATCTGGCCGGCGCTGGAGACGAGCGAGACAGAGGTGGGGTTGGCGGAGATGAGCGAGTTATTGGGATTGGTGGATGTGACGGTGAGCGTGACGGTGACGAGGCCCGATTGTGAGCCGGAGGCGACGATGAGGACCTGGCCGTTGTAGACGCCGGGCTCGAGGCCGGAGGAATTCACGGTGACGGTGACGTTGGAGGGGGTGGAGGGGCGGTCCGCGGTGGCCGAGAGCCAGCCTTCGGTGGCGGTGAAGTAACGGACGGAGACGTTGATGGGGAGCGATACGCCGGTGGAGGTGACGCCGACGAGCTGCGACTGCGGCAGGGAGACGCCGGCGACGGCCGAGAAGTTCATGCTGGCCGTGGATAACTGCAGGTTGCCGACCTGGCTCCAAACGACGGCGGACGTGGCGGCGATGAGCAAGGAAAGAAGGCGCATAAGGTTAACCCCCTTTCACTATGACTCTTTTTACAGTTCGCAGGTTTCTCCCGCGAGTAACTCGTGGCGGTGGCGGGCTACCCAGCCATAGATCAGATTGCCGATGGGATTCGAGACAGGCAGCAGGAACAGGAGCGTCAAAGCCACGACGGAGCGGCGCGCGGTGGCGCACGGGGAGAAGGCCACGGCGGCGAGGATCGTGTAAGAGAACAGCGGCAGATGGAGCACGACGCGGCGCACCGCCGAGTAACCGGCCAGCAGCCAGCCGGGGCCGGCGGCGTGGAGCGCCTGTTTCAACTGCGCCTTCGTCAGGCCGTAGCGGTCGCCGATGCCGGACTGCAGCGGCTGCCAGTCGCAGATGGGATCGAAATCGAGTTTCTGCGTGAACTCCTTGGTGCGGCGGCAGAGGCCGCAGCTGCCGTCCCAGATGACGGTGATCTGCTTTTCCGGCCAGCGCGCGAAGGCGAACAGCGACGACTGCATGCCGTAGAAGAAGAGCGTGAACGGTTCGCCGGTGAACAGCAGCAGGCCGGACTGGAAGAGGCCGGAGACGTAGATGACCGCGGGGTGGAAACGGGGGATGAGGATGAGCGGGACCAGCGCTAGCTCGACGACGATGGTGTACCAGCAGAAGAGCTTGCCGAGCAGGAGGGGCGGGAAGTGCGGGTGGAGCGCGAGATAGACCGGGTTCTGCAGGTTGACCGAGGCCCAGTGGTGGAAGAACTGGCCGGACTGCCAGTCCGGATCGAGCAGTTTGTTGAGCCCGGCGCCGAAGTAGACGAGCGCGAACTGGTACTGGAGCAGGCGCGGCGGGCCGGTCTCCTTCGACAGCGCCGAGAGGACGAGCATCAGGCCGACGAAGGTTTTGTTGTTGCCGTAGTAGGTGCGCGAGCTGAGCACGCCGAGCAGGATGGCCGCGCCGGCGAGGGCGGCGAAGGTACGCGGACGATCGGTGAACAGGAGGCCGATCGAGCCGGCGACGAGCGCGACGCGGAGCGCCATTTGAAACGCCTCGCCGGGCAGCGCGGTGAAGACGTCGAGGAACGGGAGGAAGGGCGACTGCAGCAGCGCCTGATGATTCGTCAGCAGCAGCGCGAGCGCGAGCAGGCGGCAGAGCAGGACGACCTGCGGGGGCAGGGAGAGGCCGGTAAGCTTGAGCGGATTGGCGATCATTGGCCGAGCCGCCATTCCTGTTCTGGGCCGCCGTTGACGGTGTAGCGGACGGTGACGGCGGCTTTGCGGGGCGCCTGGGCCTCGGCGCGGGTGAGGAGGTCGAAGAGGTGGTGCTGGGAGCGGTTGTCGACGCCGGAGGCGGCGCGGCGGTAGCGGGCGCGGATCTCGGCGGGCGTGAGCGGGCGGCCGTCGACGGTGGCGGCGATCGTGTAGCGCGTCTGCTGGTCGAAGGGCGCCCAGCAGAAGTAGCGGTCGTCGGCGAAGCGGGCCCGGACGATGGCCCCGCACTGCAGGATCAGGAGGGCCGCGCCGAGGAGGGTGCGCCAGTGCATGGGGTCAATTATTGCCCAACGGAAGGGTGAACGGGGCGCCGGGGAGTTTGTCCTTCGTGAGGAAGAAGAGCGACTTGATGTGCGTGGGGCCGCAGGAGACGTCGGAGGGGCTCTTGGGGTGATAGACGCAGAGCGGGTTGATGGAGACGAGGTCGGCGGGGCGGGTACCGGGCGGGAGTTCGATGGTGGAGCGGACCCAGCCGGCGCGCTCGATCGCGTCCTTGGTGCGGCCTTTGTGGGAGAAGTAGTATTTGCCGTTTTTGTGGAGGACGACGAAGGCGATGGCGGCCTTGTTGGGATTGATGTTGGCCTCGATGTAGAGGTAGTTGCGCGGGTCGGAGATGTCCTCGCCGCGCTCGACGCCGTAGGGGCGGAGCTTGCCTTCGCGGACGAGTTCGGAGGTCATGACGAGCCAGGTGACGGGGTTCGCGTCCATGACGGTTTCGCGGGAGGCGCTGGCGAGGTCGGCGAGCACGGGGGCGGGCTGGTAGCGCACGAGGCTGGGGCCTTCGCCGGCCACCATGTTGTTGTCGGTGACGGGCATCAGCAGCGGGTGGGTGCCGAAGTAGGGGCCGGTGAATTCGATGTCCTTGTGGTCGCGCGATTGGATGATGGCGCGGTCGAGCGAGCCGTCGGGCTTGAGGTAGGCGCGGTAGACGTACTCGATGTCGGTGGTGCGGCCCCAGCGGGACATGAGCGAGCGGGTGGAGGTGCCGCCGTCTTCGTTGGAGAAGATGACGGTGTACTGCAGCACGCGCTGGCCGTTTTCGGTGAGCGGCTCGACGTAGGTGAGCAGCGGGACGTCGCTGAACTTGCCGATGGCGTTGCGGCGTTCGAACAGCACGGGCGCGTAGGCGGCCCAGGGGGCGGCGGGTTCGGTGGTTACGGAATGGCGGACGACGCCGTCGCCTTTGACGGTGACGTTGTGCGCGCCGGGCGGCAGGTCGCCGAGGAAGACGCTGTAGCGGTGGCGGCGGGCGCCGGCGAAGAGCATGACGTGCGGGCCGGGCTTGCCGTTGACTTCGACGGTGGCGAGGACGGCGGGTTTGGCCGGGTTTTCCCAATCGGCGCCGGGGGCGGAGAGCTCGAGGTGGGCGACGGTTTCGCCGGCGGTGAGCGTGAACAGCGTGAGCGCGGCGAGGCGCGCGATGTGTTTCAGGAGCATCGGGATTTTGACCGGTTTCGTGAGGACTTGATCGACTTTGGCGGGGAGGTCGCCGGTCCAGCCGGAGACGACGATGATGCGCGGGGCGGGCGCGCGGCTCTGGAGGGTTTCGATGAGGCCGAGGCCGTCGGCGAGCGTAGGGATGCGGAGATCGACGACGGCGACCTGGGCCGGCGGCTGGGCCAGCGCGGCGGCGGCCGAGGCGGCGGCGAAGACGGTGTGCCCGGCGTGTTCGAGCAGTTCGCGGCGGAGGTCGAGCTGGTCAGGGTCGTCTTCGACGAGCAGCACGGTGGCCATTATTCGAACTGGATCTGCGCGATGACGAGTTGCGGCATGGCCTGGTTCCACGAGGCCGGAAGGTTGTCGAACGGCATGCGGTAGGGCTTGGTTTCCCCGGGCGCGAGGCCGCCGGTTTTGACGCGGACGATGGGCACGCGCTCCCGCAGGACCACCTGGCCGTAGGGATCGTAGAAGACGCAGTTGAGCTCGACGAGCTTCACCTTGCGGTCGCCGGCGTTGGTGATGTTGCCGACGATCTCGACGAGCGCCTTGGCCATGGCCGAATCGGTGGCTTTGAGCTCTGTATCGGAGAGCTTCAGCTTGCCCTCGCGCACGTAGAGCCGGGCCTCCGGCGTGAGCACGGGCGCCTGGTTGGTGTTCTCGCGCGGCTGCGAGAAGTACCAGGCCGCGGCGCCGCCGATGACCAGGATCACCGCGGCGGCGATGGCGAGCCCGGTGGGGAACTCCTTCTTCTGCTTTTTCGAATTTCCGGTAATCATTTGCCGCTGATGGTCATGTTGGCGATGGCGATGGTGGGGGCGCAGGTGGAGCCCCGGAACTCGAGGTCGCTGCCGATATGCACGATGTTCTGGAGCATTTCGGCGAGGTTGCCGGCGACGGTGATCTCCGCCACAGGATAGCTGAGTTTCCCGTTTTCGATCCACAGGCCGGCGGCGCCGCGCGAGTAGTCGCCGGTGACCGTGTTGACGCCGAAGCCGATCAGTTCGGTGATGTAGAGGCCGGTGCCGATGGCGGCGTAGATCTCCTCCGGCGTCTGCGCGCCGGCTTCGAGATAGAGTGTGCCGTGGCCGATGCCGGGCGCGCCGGTCAGCCCGCGGGCGGCGTTGCCGGTGGTCTTCGCGCTCAGCTTCCGCGCCGAGTAGGTGTTGAACAGGTAAGTTTGCAGCACGCCCTTGTCGACGATCACGGTGCGGCGTGAGGGCACGCCCTCGTCGTCGAACGGCGAGGTGCCGAAGTAGCCGGGGATGGTGGCGTCGTCGACGAGCGTCACCGATTCGGCGGCGATCTTCTGGCCGATCTTGTCGAGCAGGAACGACGACTTGCGGTAGATGGAATCGCCCGATACCGCTTCGAAGATGTGCCCGAGCAGCGACTTCGCCACGCGCGGTTCAAAGACCACGGTGGCCTTGCAGGTTTCGATCTTGCGCGCACCCAGGCGGCGCAGCGCGCGCTCGGCGGCCTTACGGCCGACGTCCTCGGGCGATTCGAGCCCGGCCCAGGAGCGGGAGATCGAGTGCCAGTAGTCGCGTTCCATCTGCTCGCCTTCGCGCGCCACGGGCGTGACGCTGAGCGAGGCCGTGGTGGAGGAATAGGAGCCGAGGAAGCCGAGCGAGTTGGCGAAGACGCGGGAGCCCGAGTAGGTCTCGCAGCCGGCGCCTTCGGAGTTGGCGATGCGCGGATCGGCGGCGAGCGCGGCGGCCTCGGCGCGCTTGGCGGCGTCGATGCGGGCCGGCGTGTCGACCAGCGCGATGTCGTCGGCGGAAAGCTGCAGGTCGCCTTCGATCTGGCCGAGCTCTTCGGGCGCGGGCAGGCCGGCGAAGGGATCCTCCTCGGTGATGCGGGCGATGGCGATGGCGGCGTCCACCATCTGCGAGATGCCGTCCTCGGTGAGGTCCGACGTGTAGGACGAGCCCTGCCGCTGGCCGAGCAGCACGCGCAGGCCGGCGGCACGGGAGCCGGCTTCCTTCAGCGTTTCCACTTCGCCCAGGCGGACGGTGGCCGAGAACTCGTCGCCCTCGGCGATGGTGCATTCGGCGCCTGTGGCGCCGCGTTCGGTGGCGAGGCGGACGGCGAGCGCCGCCGCGTCGCGGAGCGTCAACTGGCTCATCGCGTGCCTCCCACGGTCATCTGGTCGATCTTGATGGTGGGCATGCCGACGCCGACCGGCACCGACTGCCCCTCCTTGCCGCACACGCCGATGCCGAGGTCGAGCTTCAGGTCGTTGCCGACCATCGAGACGTATTTGAGCGCCTCCGGCCCGTTGCCGATGAGCGTCGCGCCGCGGACGGGCGCGGTGATCCGGCCGTCTTCGATGAGGAACGATTCGCTGGCACTGAAGACGAAGTTGCCGGAGGTGATGTCCACCTGGCCGCCGCCGAAATTGGAACAGTACAGGCCGTTTTTCACGGACTTGATAATCTCCTCGGGATCGCTTTCGCCGGCGAGCATGAAGGTGTTGGTCATGCGGGGCATGGGGTAGTGCTGGTAGTTTTCGCGGCGGCCGGAGCCGGTGGAGTGGCCGCCGGTGAGGCGGGCCGAGAGCTTGTCGGTGAGGTAGCCGCGCAGCACGCCGTTTTCGATCAGGACGTTCTGCTGGGTCGGTTCGCCTTCGTCGTCGACGTTGAGCGAGCCGCGGCGGTGGGCGATGGTGCCGTCGTCGACGACGGTGCAGAGCTTGCTCGCCACCTGCTGGCCGACGCGGCCGGAGAAGGCCGAGACGCCCTTGCGGTTGAAGTCGGCTTCGAGGCCGTGGCCGACGGCTTCGTGCAGCAGAATGCCGGGCCAGCCGGGGCCGAGCACGACGGTCATCTCGCCGGCGGGCGCATCGACGGCCTGCAGTTGCACGATCGCCTGGCGGGCGGCGTCGGCGGCGAAGGCCTCGGGCGAATGCGAGCCGCTGAAGAAGTCGAGCCCGACGCGGCCGCCGCCGCCGGCGTAGCCGCGCTGCGGGATGCCGTCGCCTTCGCGGGCGAGCACGGCGACGTTGAGCCGGGCCATCGGCTGGACGTCGGTGGAGAGGCGTCCGTCGGAGGTGGCGACCAGGACGTGCCGGACCGAGTCGGCGTAGACGGCCTGGACCTGGAACACGCGGTTGTCGTGCGCGCGGGCCGCGGCGTCGGCGCGCTTGACGAGTTGGACGCGTTCGGTGAGCGGCGTGTCCCCGGCGAGGATCTCGACCGGGTAGAGGTTGCGCGTATCGACCGGATCGAGGCCGGCGGTGAGTTCGGTGGCCGGGCCGGAGGCGATGCACGCGGCGGTGCGGGCGGCCTTCAGAATCCGCTCCGGCGAGAGGTCGTCGGAGTAGGCGTAGCCGGTCCGTTCGCCGGACAGCACGCGCACGCCGACGCCGAGCGAGACGCCCTGCGTGGCGGACTTGACGATCGATTCGTCGAGGCTGATGGAACTGGTGGCGAGGTATTCGAAATACAGGTCGGCGTAGTCGCCGCCCTTGGACAGCGCTTCGCCGAGGTAGCGTTCCAGGTCGCGTTCGGTCAGGCCGAACTTCTGCCCGAATAGGTTTTGGAGGGAACTCACCCTTTCATTCTACGGGTCAGGATTCGAGCGCGTTGATGCGGGCGGCCACAAGGACCTGCCACTCGGAGATGTCGAGGTTGAGCCGTTCCCGTTGTGCGGGGGGCAGGTTGGCCAGGAACTTCCGCACCGGCTCCGGGGAGGGCGGCGGGGGGGGGGGGGGGGAGAAGCCGATGGAGTCGGTGATCCGGCAGGCGTGGTGGACCAGGCCTTCGACCTCAAAGTAGGGCGATTCGAGCGGGTGATGGTGGTTGCGGATGGCCCGGCAGATCGTGGGCGGCAGATTCCAGGTGGAGGCCAGCCACTCGCCGGCCGAGGCGTGGGAGAGCCCGTAGGTGGCCTTCTCGTGCTCGCAGAGCGAGCCGCCGCCGTGGATCGTGGTTTCGATCACCTGCAGGTAGTGGGCGGGTTCGATGGCGATGAGGGCGATGCGGCCAAGGTCGTGCAGGATGCCCGCGGTGTAGGCCTCGCCGGGGTCCTGGCGCGCCCAGTCGGCCAGTTCGGAGGCGACGACGGCGGTGGCCAGGTTGTGCCGCCAGCAGCGTTTGAGGGCAGGAATCTGCAGGGCGTTGCCGAGGTAGGAGCGGAGGGCGATGGTGCAGGCGAGGCCCTTGACCGTTTCGAGGCCGAGAATCGCGAGCGCCTGGAGAATGGAGCGGACTTCGCTGCGGGCGCCGAACATGGCCGAGTTGGCCAGCCGCAGGATTTCGCCGGTCAGCGTGGCGTCGGAGGTGATGAGGGTGCTGATCTCTTTGAGGTTGATTTCTGCCTGGCCCATCATGCCGAGCAGGCGGGCGGAGACGGTGGGGAGCGTGGGCAGCCGGCGCAACAGGATGTCGGCGGCCACCTTCTGGTCGTCGACGAATGGGGGTGGGGATGCGGGCTGGGAGGAGTTGGGGATCGACGCCATACACCCTCTCTCTTCGGTGAAGGCGGCGGAAGCTGTTGCTTTCCCGGAAAAATCCGAGTCATTCCGGTGGCAGAATGGACGAAATGGAATGGGTTCGGGAGCGGCCGCGGGTGGTCGGCATGGCGGTGGTGACGGCGGCGGCGATGGCGATTTCGGCCTGGCGACCGGCGATGGTGTTCGACTGGTGGATGGAGAACCTGCTGGTCTTCGTGCTGCTGGCCGTGCTGGTGGGAACGTACCGGCGCGTCCGGCTTACGGATTTCGCCTACGCGATGATCCTGCTGTTCCTGCTGGTGCACGAGTGGGGCGCGCACCACAAATACGCCGACGTTCCGCTGGGCGAGTGGATGAAGGTGTGGCTGGGGACCGGGCGCAACCATTACGACCGCGTGAGTCATTTCGCCTTCGGGTTTTTCTTGAGCGTGCCGGTGCGGGAGGCGTATCTGGCCACCGGGGGAGGGCGCGGGTGGTGGAGCTATTTCGTACCCGTCGAGTTCGCCCTCGCGGCCGGGGCGGTTTACGAGATCTTCGAATCGATCGTGGCGGAACTGGTGACGCCGGAACAGGGCGAGGCTTTTGTCGGCATGCAGGGCGACATGTGGGACGCCCAGAAAGACATCGGGCTCGGCGGCTTCGGCGCGCTGCTGATGATGACGGCGCTGCGGCTCAGATCAAGATGAGAATCGATTTCCGGATCGTTTCGGCGTCCGGAATCGCGTCGGGCGAGGCTTCCAGGATCAGCGTGGCGCCGCCGACGATGACCGGAAAGCTTCCCTCGCGGAGCAGGATCTGGTCGATGGCGGACTGCAGTTCCTTGCGCTGCGGTTCGAGCAGCCCGGCGAGGGCGTCGACGATGTTCTTGATCCATTCGGCGAGGGCATCGTCGGCCTCGGCGAATGTGTTGGGCCGGAGCGCGAGGCTCACCGGATACCCGGCGGCCTGGCGGATCGACTCGCGCGCTTCGGCGCTGAGCCGGTCGGCGTCCGGCTTCGCCGCGGGGGCGCGATAGGTGATCGACTGAATGGCCTCGGCGCGGAGGAAATGGACGTCGTCTTCGGTGTAGCCGTTGCCGCCGCGGCAGACAAGCACGCCAGTCAGCCGGTTCCAGGCAGCCAGGCGGGTGGCGGTTAGCGTGAGGCTCGCGGTGTGCACGGACAGTTGGGCCGTGGCCGCGGCGAGGTCGTCGAGCAGATCTTCGATGGGGCGCGAGGAGAGGTCCAAGTGTCGATGGTATTACGATTTGGAGATGCGAATTGAGAGCGTGGACCTGTTCTATCTGTCGATGCCGGAGGTGCTCGACATCGGTGACGGCAGCCAGGACGCCCTGCTGGTGCGGGTGCGGGCGGGCGGCTGGACCGGCTGGGGCGAGTGCGAGGCGGCGCCGCTGCCGTCGATCGCGAGCTTTGTCTGTCCGATGTCGCATTCGGCGTGCAAGCCGGTGGCGGCGTC
>CAYMTH010000009.1:0-24543 GCA_964393235.1 uncultured Solibacteraceae bacterium
GCTTGGGCGTGGCGAAGTAGCGGTAGGCGACGTCGATGGTGATGCCCTGCTCGCGTTCGGCGCGGAGGCCGTCGGTGAGGAGGGAGAAGTCGATGGGGCCGGTGGAGCGGTTGACGGACGACTTCTGGATGGAGGCCATCTGGTCTTCGTAGACGCCTTTGGCTTCGAAGAGCAGGCGGCCGATGAGGGTGGATTTGCCGTCGTCGACCGAGCCGGCGGTGGAAAATCGGAGCAGCTGAGATTCAGACATTGGTTAGAAGTACCCCTCGCGCTTCTTGAGTTCCATCGAGCCTTCCTGGTCGTGGTCGATGATGCGGTTTTCGCGTTCGGAACGGCGGAATTGCACGAGTTCGTTGATGATTTTGGGGAGGGTGTCGGCGTCGGAGTGGATGGCGCCGGTGCAGTAGGTGCAGCCGAGGGAGCGCATGCGGCTCAGGACCATTTGCGGCTTTTCGCCGGGATTGAGCGGCATGTTGTGTTCGAGGGGGATGAGCTGGTTGCCGCGGACGACCATTTCGCGCTCCTTGGCGTAATAGAGCGGGACGATGGGGATGTTTTCGAGTTCGATGTAGTTCCAGACGTCCATTTCGGTCCAGTTCGAGAGCGGGAAAACGCGGATGGACTCGCCCTTTTCGACCTTTGAGTTGAAGAGGCTCCAGAGCTCGGGGCGCTGGCTTTTGGGGTCCCACTGGCCGAAGCTGTCGCGGAAGGAGAAGACGCGTTCCTTGGCGCGGGACTTTTCCTCGTCGCGGCGGGCGCCGCCGAAGGCCGCGTCGTAACCTCCCTCGGCGAGGGCGTCGAGGAGGGCGCGGGTCTTGAGGAGAGCGCAGCACTTGGAGGTGCCGAGTTTGAAGGGGTTGGCGCCTTCCTCGATGGCCTTGCGGTTGGTGTGGACGATGAGGTCGGCGCCGAGGGACTTGGCGAACTCGTCGCGGAAGGTGATCATCTCCTCGAACTTGTACGTCGTGTCGACGTGGAGGAGGGGGAAGGGGAGCTTGCCGGGGTAGAACGCCTTCTGCGCGAGGCGGACCATGACGGACGAGTCCTTGCCGATGGAGTAAAGCATCACCGGCTTGGAGAACTCGGCGACGACTTCGCGCATAATTTGGATGCTTTCGGCTTCGAGTGCGCGAAGATGGCTGAGGGTACGCGAATCCATGTTTCCATTCCAAGGTAGCAAGCTAATCGCCCTATTGTCCATGGGGATTGTCGTGTTTGCGGATGACCGCGTGACGCAGCATAAGGTGGGCGCGCGGAGCCCGGCGCAGGAGGCGGGGGCGGAGCGGGTAGAGTTGTCGCGGCTGGCGGCGACGCGGGAGGAGTGGGAGCGGGTGCGGCGGCCGGAGATCGTCGATTCGTGGCGGAAGATTCTGGGGAAGCTGGAGCCCGCGGCGGCGGACCGGCAGTGGTTTCACGCGGTTCCGGAGGCCAGGGAGATCGGGCGTACGGAGTTGCCGGGGTATACGCGGATTCACCTGGAACTGGCGCTGGAGAAGGATTTCTGGCAGCCGTCGCTGTTGCTGTTGCCGAAGGGTTTCAGCGGGAAGCGGCCGGCGGTGATCGCGTGGACGTCGACGACGCCGGACTGGCAGGAGCCGGAGAAGTGGTGGGGGGCGTGGCTGGCCGAGCGGGGGTTCGTGGTTTTGACGGGCTGGGCGCATATCCGGAACTACCGGGACGGATCGCACTATTCGCGGAACGCGGCGGAGAAGGTGTATGAACGCTTCGGGCGGTGGGCGGGGTTGAGCCGGATGGTTTGGGACGTGCGGCAGCAGGCGGCGTTTCTGCGGGCGCGGGGGGATGTGGACGGGGAGCGGATCGGGTTTATGGGGTTCTCGCTGAGCGCGAAGACGGCGGTGCATGTGGGCGCGTTTGCGCCGGAGATCGCGGCGGTGGTGTCGGTTGACCCGCACATCGCGCTGAATGGCACCACCAATTACTATGCGCCGTGGTACATGGACTGGACGAAGACGTTCGACGACATCGACACGCCGGAGAAGACGGTGCTGAGTTTGCTGAACGTCGATAAGGCCCGGGCGGGGTTGGAGCATGACCATCACGAACTGCTGGCGCTGGCGGCGCCGAAGCCGTTCCTGCTGATCGGGGGCGGCGGTGATCGGGAGGACAACGGGGGCGACTCCGACGACCGGCAGAGCTGGGGATATGTGAACCGGGCGCACGAGATCTACCGGCTGCTGGGGGCGCCGGACCGGCTAAGGTTCGCGCTGACGACGGACGGGCACCACGCGACGGGGCCGGCGATCGACGATGCGTGGCGGGAGTGGTTGATGCGGTGGCTTACTCGGCGATGACGGCGTGGCCGGCGTAGCGGTGGTTGAGCGCGAGCATCTGCTCGACCGTCGTGTGGACGATGAGCTGGTAGGCCTTCGGGAACGGTTTGCCGCCGAGGACGCGGCGGAACTCGGCGAGGGCGATGGGGGAGGTGAAGAAGTCCATGGCGGCCTGGATGCCGGCGGTGTAGGCGCCGACGAAGGCGATGGTGCGCTGCTGGCCGTCGGAGCCTTCGCTGGGGACGACGGTGACGAGGCCGTAGGCTTCGATGAGTTCGTTGGCGTCGTTGCGGCGGGCGGCGAAGACGCGGCCGGCGCCGCCGCGTTCCATGATGGAGACATCGCCGGTGGCGGGGTTGAAGCGCGTGGCGAAGGGGGCCTGTTTCAGCCAGTACTGGACCGATTGCGTTTCGACGGAGCCGCCCATGAGGACGATGTTGCGTTTGCGCATGGCGGCGAGGGGGACGACGCGTTCGGGGACGACCTGGAAGGTGGCGCCGGCATGGGATAGGAGTCGGACGGCGGCGGTGGCGCCGAGCGCGTCGCCGAGGCCGACCGAATTGTAGGTGGGCAGGAGGAAGATGCGCTTGCCGGCGGAGTTGGGCCGGAGGCGGCGGTACCATTCGACGACGTTGGGGGGCGCTTCGAGCATCGGCTCCCCGGCGAGGGGCTTCCACTCGCCGCCTTCGACGTCGCGGACGGGCATCTGGGGGGAAGTGGCGACGCAGATCAGGGCGTTAGCGTCGGGGGAGAGGAGGGGGCCCCAGGCGTCGCGGAGGATGGGGTCGATGACGGGGGTGGCGCGGCGGGTGAGCCACAACGTGGCGGTGGTGGCGAGGGCGGCGCCGCCGAGGAAGGCGGCGACCAGGCCCCGGCGGGAGGGGGGCGCGGGGGTGGCGGGCAGGGAGGCGGGGGGATCGGGGATGGCGGCGTTTTCGACGAAGCGGGGGACGTAGGAGCCCTTGGGGAGTTCGATGCGGATAGGGGCGGCGGTGAGTTCGAGGCGGTAGAGGTCTTCGAGTTTGCGCCGGA
Source organism: uncultured Solibacteraceae bacterium (assembly GCA_964393235.1). Lineage (GTDB taxonomy): Bacteria > Acidobacteriota > Terriglobia > Bryobacterales > Bryobacteraceae. The sequence continues at coordinate 3,324 of CAYMTH010000009.1, forward strand.
GGGTGTAGGCGCGGTTGCGGACGGTGGAGTCTTCGCCGGGGGAGTAAGAGGAGGGCAGGCCGATGCCGTCGGTGCCGATCTGGTATTCGGTGAGCTGGGCGGCGACACCTTCGATTTCTTTATCGACCAGGAAGCGGAGGAGGGTCTTCAACTGCTCGGCGCGGGCAAAGGTCTTGCTTTGCAGGGCGCCTTCGAGGGCGGCGCGCTTTTGCTCCGGGGTGATCGTGGTTGCCAGCTCCGGCATGGTGGTGCAGCCTTACTTTTCAACTGGTTAAAGAGTGTTCGGAAACGTTTGGAAACGCACCCCGCACTTCAGTTAACCGGTATTCAACCTTTATGATCGCCTACATCGTCCGTAGGAGGAAGTCTCTTGCCAAGTTGCATTCAACTATTTCTAATCTGTTTCGGCCTCGCGGCCGCCGCTTTTCCACAGGCCTTCACGGCTTCGGTCACCGGGTTGGTGACGGACCCGAATCAGGCGTCGGTGCCGAAGGCGACCGTCCAATTACAGAACACGGCGACCCGGGAAGTGCGCCAGACGATCAGCGGTGACGACGGGCGGTATGTGCTGTCGCAGGTGCTGCCGGGTGAGTACACGCTGACGGTGGAAGCGGCGGGGTTCAAGAAGTTCTCGACCGGCCGGGTGACGATCCGCGCCAATCAGGCGGCGGAGATCAATGCGGCGATGGTGCTGGGGCAGGTGACGGAGACGGTGGAGGTGTCGGCGGCGGCGGTCCAGTTGGACACGCAGAGCGCGAACCAGAGCGTGACGATGACGCGGGATCAGATTCTGAACCTGCCGTCGAACGCGCGGAACCCGTTTGTGGCGGTGCACTCGATTGCGGGTGTGACGTCGATGAGCGTGGCGCAGTCGAACAACACGTCGGACCAGAACATGGCGCGGTTCGCCTTCAACGGCGGGCGGGACATGAGCGGCCTGGTGCTGGTGGACGGCATTCCGGCGACGGCGGGCGATTGGGGCGGGTTGCTGGCGAGCCCGTCGATCGAATCGGTGCAGGAGGTGCAGGTCTCGCGCAATAGCTACGACGCGGAGTTCGGGAAGTCGGGCGGCGGCGTGGTGAGCGTGGTGTCGAAGGGCGGCGGGAGCGAGTTCCATGGATCGGTGTTCAACTTCCTGCGCAACGACAACCTGGACGCGAACGCGTGGGCGAACAACCGGGTGGGGCGGCCCAAGGTGGAGTTCAAGCGGAACCAGTTCGGCGGGAACCTGTCGGGTCCGCTGTGGAAGTCCAAGGGACTGTTCTTTCTGGCGACTTATGAGGGGTTGAAGCAGGGATCGCCGGCGACGACGACGGCGACGGTGCCGACGGAGCTGCAGCGGGCGGGGAACTTCAGCGAGACCTTCAATCCGGATGGCGCGCTGTCGCCGATTTTCGATCCGTTTTCGGTGCAGACGGCCGGCGGGGTGACGACGCGGACGCCGTTCCCGGGCAACATTCTGCCGCGGAACCGGTGGGACGCGGTGGGCGGAAAGGTGCTGGAGTTGTATCCGCGCTCGAACGCGACGCCGCCGAGCGTGGTGACGCAGGCGAACAACTTCTTTGGGGCGGGCACGGCGATCACCGACAACTTTCGCTGGGACGGCCGGCTGGACTGGGCGAAGAGCGAGAAGTGGCGCATGTACGGACGCGTGACCTACGCCGAGCAGAAGGGCGTTTCGCCGCGGTTCTACGGGACGGGCGGCGATACGGGCAGCGAAGGGACGTCGCCGCGGTACCACGCGACGTGGGGGAACACGTTTGTGCCGAATCCGAACTGGGTGATCAACGTGACGGCGGGGAGCGGCCGGTGGCGCGAAGAGTCGCTGCCGGTGACGCTGGTGGACGGGGTGCTCGGGACGAGCATCGGGCTGCCGGCGGGGCTCGTGTCGCAGATGGATTCGCCGCACCTGCCGCAGTTCAACATTCAGGGATACTCGGGCATTTCGAACGGGCGCATCCTGAACTTCCCGCGGCGGACGGACAACCTGCAGGTGAACAACACCAGGGAGTTCGGCAAGCACTCGGTGAAGTTCGGCGGGAACATCGAGAACGCGTACTTGAACTCGATCGACGTGCGTTCGGCGGACTTCGCGTTCGACCGGGGGATGACGTCGGGGCCGAACGCGGCCGTATCGAGCTCCGTCTCCGGTAACGGTCTCGCCTCCCTTCTTCTTGGCACGGGAATCGGCGCGGCCGCTACCGGCGCGACGGGCGGCGTGACGGCGGTGAACAACGCGATTACCAACCGCGTGCAGCCGGCGCCGGTGATCCGGTACTACGGGCTCTATGTGCAGGACACGTGGCGCGTGAACCCGCGGCTCACCTTGAACTTCGGCCTGCGCTACGAGCAGCAGCGGCCGCGGACGGAGCGTTACAACCGGTACAACTACTTCGACTACACGGCGGCGAGCCCGCTGGCGCAGACGACCGGGCTGCCGCTGCGGGGCGGGCTGGTGTTCGTGGGCGGCGACGATCGCGGGCAGACGCAGCTCGACAGCGCCGACTGGGCGCCGCGGTTCGGGTTCTCCTATAAAGTGACCAACCGCATCGTGGCGCGCGGCGGCTACGGGATCTTCTACCTGCAGGCCTGCTGCAACGCGCTGCAGGGCGGGCCGGCGGCCGGCACCGACGGATTCACGGTTACGACGAACTGGGTGACGACGCGGGGCGGCGACGGCATTACGCCGCAGGACCTGCTGAGCAATCCGTTCCCGAACGGGCTGAACCGGGCGGTGGGCGGGTCGCGCGGGCTGTTGACGCAGACCGGCGCGGACGTGACGGCTGTGCAGCGGGCGCGCCCGACGGGCTACTCGCAGAACGCCTCGCTCGATCTGCAGTTCGACCTCGGGTCGGGGAGCGTTTTCGAGATCGGCTACTCCGGCTCGCAGGGACGGAAGCTGAACCTGGGCGGGCTGATGAACGTGAACCAGCTGCCTTCGTCGGCGCTGTCGCTGGGCGCTTCGTTGAACGAACAGGTGACGAATCCGTTCTTCGGCATTTTCCCGAACGGCGTACTGAGCGGGCGGACGGTGCCGCGGCACCGGCTGCTGCGGCCGCATCCGCAGTTCGTGACGGTGGAGCTGAGCGGCGATACGCCGGGCGCGGGGTCGAGCTTCCATTCGCTGTTCCTGCGCTACAACAAGACCTGGAAGAACGGTCTGAACGTGCTGGCGAGCTATCAGTTCTCCAAGGCGATCGACGATGCGAGCGAGAACCAGGGCTGGATCATCAACGAGCGGTTCCGGGACGTCAACAACCGGCGGCTGGACCGGTCGATCAGCGCGCACGATGTGCCGCAGAGCTTCGTGACGGCGCTGGTGTACGAGCTGCCGGTCGGGAAGGGCCGGAAGTTCGGGACGAACATGCCGAAGGCGGTGGAGTTCGTGGCGGGCGGCTGGGAAGTTTCGTCGGTGGTTCGCTTCGCGAGCGGCCTGCCGATGCGGCTGGAAGCGCCGAACACGCTGGCGACCTACGGGTTCTCGATTCTGAACGCGCGGGTGGACGACCTGCGGGCGCTGAACGTGAGCGAGCGGACGCCGACGCGGTGGTTCAACACGTCGGCGGCGACGCAGCCGGCGCCCTTCACGATCGGCAACGCGCCGCGTTTTGCGCCCAACCTGCGGGCGGACGGCACGCACCACGCCGACATCAACATCGCCAAGAACTTCCAGGTGATGGAGCGGATCCGGGTGCAGTTCCGCGGCGAGATGTATAACTTCACCAACACGCCGCAGTTCGCGCCGCCGGGGTTAACGGTGGGGAACGCGGACTTCGGCCAGGTGAACAACACGCGGTTCAACGACCGGAGAAACATCCAGCTTGGCTTGAAGGTCCTCTTCTAGGCTGTGCGGAGGGTCCTCCCCGGGGAGGACCCTCGCCGTTTGCGGGACCTCCTCTACACTGAGAACATGCGACTGGTTTTTGCGTTGGTTTCGGTGGCGGCGGCGTTGACGGCCCAGGATGCGATCACGGGTGAGAACATCCGGACGCACATCCGGTTCCTGGCGAGCGACCTGCTCGAGGGGCGCGGCGTGGGGACGCGGGGCGGGGAACTGGCGACGCACTACATCGCGTCGCAACTGGCGATCGCGGGGGCGAAGCCGGCGGGGGACAACGACACCTACTTCCAGCGGGTGGACCTGGTGGGCGTGGAGCCGCAGACGACGTCGCGGCTGGGCGCGTCGAAGGGCGGGCAGACGGTCTCGTTCACCTGGGCGGCGGACTTCGTCGGCAACACGATGCAGCAGAAGCCGGTGGCGGAGTTCGATGGGGAAGCCGTGTTCGTCGGGCACGGGATCACGGCGCCGGAGTTCGACTGGAACGACTATAAGGGCGTCGATCTGAAGGGCAAGGTGGCGGTGCTGTTCACGAACGAGCCGCCGAGCGAGGATCCGAAGTTCTTCGGCGGGAAGGCGCTGACCTATTACGGGCGGTGGACCTATAAGTATGAAGAAGTGCGGCGGCAGGGGGCGATCGCGTGCGTGCTGATCCATACGTCGCCGACGGCGGGGTACGGGTGGGAGGTGGTGAAGAGTTCGTGGGGGAAGGAAGATCCGCAGGTGAAGCTGGCGGCGGGCGCGGAGGCGCTGGCGTTCGCGGGGTGGGTGTCGAAGGCAGCCGGGGAAAAGCTGGTGGGGATGGCGGGGTATACGGTGGACGATCTGCTGAAGAAGGCCGATCAGCGCGGGTTCACGCCGATTCCGCTGGGCATCCGGATTCGTGGCGCGGTGCCGACGAAGATCCGGCAGATCCAGACGGCGAACGTGGCGGCGATGATTCCGGGCAGCGATCCGGTGCTTTCGAAAGAGGCCGTCGTGTTCAGCGCGCACTGGGACCACCTGGGGATCGGCGATCCGGTGAACGGCGACCGGATCTATAACGGCGCGGTGGACAACGCCAGCGGGTGCGCGGTGCTGATCGAGATCGCGCGGGCGTGGGGGCAGTTGAAGAACCGGCCGAAGCGGTCGGCGATCTTCGTCGCGGTGACGGCGGAGGAGAGCGGGCTGCGGGGCGCGGATGTGTACGCGTCGAAGCCGGTGATCCCGGTGGGGAAGACGGCGCTCAATTTGAACTTCGATTCGTTCTTCCCGTTCGGGCGCGTGCGGGATGTGGTGGTGAACGGGGCGGAGCGGACGAGTGTTTTCCCGATCGTGCAGCAGGTGGCGAAGCGGTTCTCGCTGGCCATCAAGCCGGATCCGCGCCCGGAGCAGGGGCACTACTATCGCAGCGACCACTTCGCGTTCGCCAAGGCCGGTGTGCCGGCGTTTTCGATCAACATGGGCGACGACTACATCGGGAAAGCTGATAACGCGGGCGCGCAACTCGCCTACGAGTACAACGCCAAGAACTACCATCAGCCGAGCGACGAATACAAGGAAAGCTGGGACATGGGCGGGCCGGAGCAGATGGCGCGGTTCGGGTTCACGATCGGCATGTACGTGGCCAATACGGCGACGATGCCGACGTGGCGGGAAGGCGACGAGTTCCTGCCGGCGCGGTTGAAGAGCCTGGGTCAGTAACGGGCTTCGGCGCGGAGGCGGAGGCCGTTTTTCGGCCGGAGCGTGAGCAGCGGGGCGAGTTCGACCGGGGCGGTTTCGACCCGGCGGAAGCGCCATTTCTGCGCGATGGCGGCGAGGATGAGGACGCCTTCCATCCAGGCGAAGCGTTCGCCGATGCAGAGGCGCGGGCCGCCGCCGAAGGGGTAGTAGGCGAACTTGGGGCGGTCCGGGGCGGGGGCGGCCCAGCGCTCGGGGCGGAATTGATCCGCGTCCGGCCACCAGCGCGGGTCGCGGTGCATGGTGTAGGGGGAGAGCAGGATGATGGACTTGCGCGGGATGCGGTAGCCGTCGAGTTCGAGCTCTTCGACGGCCATGCGGCCGATGGCCCAGGCGGGCGGGTAGAGGCGGAGGGTTTCGCTGAAGAAGTGGCTGGCGTAGGGGAGGTTGGGGAGATCGTCGAAGGTGGGGGCGCGGCCGGCGAGGACGGCGTCGAGCTCGGCGTGGAGTTTGGCTTCGGCCTCGGGGTGGGTGGCGAGGAGGTACCAGGCCCAGGAGAGGGCGGTGGCGGTGGTTTCGTGGCCGGCGATGAAGAGGGTGAGGGTTTCGTCGCGGACCTGTTTGTCGGTCATGCCGGAGTGGTCGCCTTCGGTGTCGCGGGCGAGCAGGAGCATGGAGAGAAGGTCGCCTGTGTCGGCGGGGTTGCGGCGGCGTTCGTCGATGATGCGGTAGATGGTCTGGTCGAGGGTCTCGCCCGCCTTCTGGAAGCGGCGCATGAAGGGGAGGGGGAGGTACTGGAAGTATTGCGAGAGGGGGAACATGAGCACCGGCATCATTTCGATGAGGGCGTTCATGGCTTCGCCGACGGCGGGGGCGTCCTCTTCGACGTCGGCGGAGAAGAGCGTGCGACCGACGATGGAGAGGGTGAGGCGCATCATCTCGCGGTCGATGTCGACGTCGGTTTGGTCGGTGTACCGGGCGCGGGACTTGACGGCGAGGGCGGACATCTCGGCGGCGTAGCGGACGAGGCGGTCGCGGTGGAAGGCGGGCTGGACGAGGCGGCGCTGGCGGAGGTGGGCGGCGCCTTCGTTGGTGAGCAGGCCTTCGCCGAGCAGGGACTTGGCGCGCTGCAGGATGCGGCTTTTGATGAACGAGGCGTTCTTGGTGACGAGGGCTTCCTGAACGAGGGCAGGGGAGTTCAGGAAGTACATGTGCTGGTGGGCGGCGCGGAAGTAGACGAGGTCGCCGTAGCGGGCGGCGGCATCGGTGAGGAAGGCGAGGGGATCGGCGCGGAAAGCCTGGAAGCTGCCGCCGAGGGTGTAGGACTTGGGGCCGGGAGGGCGCTGGAGGCGCGGCACGGCTACTTCGTCCGGTTGTTGTGGCGCTGGAAGCGGAGGATGTCGAGAACGCCGGGGTTATCGAACGTCACGCCGAGGAAGGAGAGGCACATTTCGTCCTCGGTGCCCTCGCCCCAGCGGACTTCCTTGAGCGGGTTGGACGGGTTGCGCGGGTTGTCGGCCGAGTTGTCGAAGCGGCAGGAGACGCGGACGTTGTCGAAGACGTTGAGGCGGACCGGCTCCTTGTACTGGTAGAAGCCCTGCCAGTTGAAGTCCCAGTCGGTGATTTCGATGAGGGAGTCGTCGGCGCGGGTGAAGGAGTTGGTGCGGGTCACCTTGATCTTCTTGCCGAGCAGGTGCATGTGGGGCACGACCATATGGATCTCGCCGGTGAGGCCGGGGAGAACGGGGATGGAGGTGGTCACTTCGTGGTCGGGGGCGCCGGCGGGGATGCGGAAGGAGGTGTTGGCGAGGGGTAGGTAGGCGAGGCGCTTGCTGAGCTTTTCCTCGGATTTGGCAAGGTAGAGGCCAACCTTCGTCTGGTCCGCGTGCTGCTTGCCGGCGGGGAAATAGTGCATCTGGATGACGACGCGGGCGCCTTTGGGCAGCAGGATGCCGACGCCTTCGGGGAGCTTGCCGACGCGGGAGCCGGGGACCCAGCCGCCGATCATGGAGCCGGCGTTGATGGGGAAGATGGGCCCGCCGAAGCACTCGTAGCCGGGCTCTTCGTCCTGGGCGTCGAGCTCGGCGGCTTTGCCGGTCTCGTCGATGTAGAGAATCACGTGATGGGCGACCTGGCGATTGCCGGGGAGGACCTGCACGGCCTTGATCCAGACGTCCTCTTCGAAGCCGGCGGGGACGACAAAGCAGCGGTAGATGTCCTTGCGGCGCGGCACGTTGTAGAGCTCGGGCATCTGAATGACGGCGTCGGGTTCGCCGAGGTGCCATTCGCCGGTTTCGGGGGTGGGCTCGGGGAGGTCGGCGGGGTCGCCTTCGGGCGCGCCGGCGGTGTACCAGTCGAGGATCTGCTGGCGCTCGTCGGCGGTGAGGCCGAAATCGTTGTGGAACTTGCCGCCGGCGTTGACGGGTTTCCACGGGGGCATGATGCGGTCGCGGACAACGCGCTGGATGTCTTCGCCCCAGGTTTTGGCGGCGTCGTAGGAGTCGAGGGCGAAGGGCGCGATGTCGCCGGCGCGGTGGCAGCCCTGGCACTTGGCCTGGAAGACGCGGGAGATCTCTTTGGTGTAGGTCGGCTGGGCGTACGCGGCGGGCGCGAGGATCAGCAGGGCGAGGAGCGGGAGGACGGACTTCATGCGCTTCGTACCATTATGGGCGGATGAGGGTGGCGATGGCCTGGGCTTCGCCCGACTTGCCTTCGCCGACGGGCCCGACTTTTTCGGCCGTCTTAAATTTGACGCCGACCTGATCGGGTTCGATTTGGAGAATTCGCGCGATGTTGGCCTGGACGGCGTCGCGGTAGTCCTTGAGCTTAGGCCGCTGGAGGATGACGGTGGTGTCGACGTTCGAGATGGGCCAGCCGCGTTCGCGGACGAGCGCGGCGGCGTGGGCGAGGAACTGATCCGAGGCGGCGCCTTTCCAGCGGGGGTCGGTATCGGGGAAGTGCATGCCGATGTCGCCGAGGGCGAGGGCGCCGAGCAGGGCGTCGGTGGGGGCGTGAAGCAGGATGTCGGCGTCGGAGTGGCCGTCGAGGCCGAATTCGCAGGGAATATGGATGCCGCCGAGGATCAGCGGCCGGCCCTCGGCGATACGGTGGTTGTCCCAGCCGAGGCCGGTGCGGACGGCGGTCATGCCTGCTGGCGCTCCCGCTCTTCGGCGAGGAAGAGCTTGGCGAGGTAGAGGTCGGTGGGCTTGGTGATCTTGATGTTGCGGTCCGAGCCGGGGACGACGTGGATGGTGACGTTGTCGAGGCGTTCGACGAGGGAGGCTTCGTCGGTGCCGATGAAGCCGTCGGCGTCGGCCTTGGCGAAGGCGTCGCGGAGGAGTTTCAGGGTGAAGACCTGCGGCGTCTGGGCCATGACGAGGCGCTCGCGCGGGATGGTGGTTTCGATGTGGTTGAGGTGGACGCGCTTGACGGTATCGACGGGGACGATGCCGAGGATGGCGGCGCCGCAGTGGGCGGCTTCGGCGATGACGTTGTTGACGGCGTCGACTTCGACGAAGGGCCGGACGGCGTCGTGGACGGCGACCAGGTCGGTATTCTCGTCGAGCTGGGCGAGGGCGTTTTCGACCGATTGCTGGCGGGATTCGCCGCCGATGACGAGGCGCACGGGCTTGGCGAGCGTCTCCTGGTCGAGAAGGCTCTGGACCCAGGCGATGTCGTCTCCGCGCAGGGCGACGACGATCTCCGAGACGGTGGAACAGCGGGCGAACTTGCGGATGGTGTGCAGGAGGATGGGCACGCCTTCGAGCTGCAGAAACTGCTTGCGGCTCGCGGTTCCGCTTTCGGGTTGGGACTTGGCCATGCGGGTTCCGAGGCCCGCGGCGGGAAGTATAACAGCGACTTTCATTCTGATATGCGCCTGAACTGCTATTGTACGCCCGTTTCAGTGGTGGGCGGCGCGCTCGGCCGGCTTTTCGGCCAGATGGATGCGGTCGTCGTAGCGGCCGAAGATCATCTTGCCGGCGGTGGTTTGGAGCACGCTGGTGACGGTGATCTCGATGGTCCGTGAGATGAGTTTCCGGGCGTTGTCGACGACGACCATGGTGCCGTCGTCGAGGTAGGCGACGCCCTGGTTGAGTTCCTTGCCTTCCTTGAGGATAAAAACCTTCATCGTTTCGCCGGGGAGGACAACGGGCTTCAGGGCGTTGGCGAGTTCATTGATGTTGAGAACTTCGACGCCGTGGAGGGTAGCCACCTTATTAAGGTTGAAGTCGTTGGTGACGATTTTGCAGCTGTAGACCTTGGCGAGTTCGATCAGCTTCATGTCGACCTCGCGGACCTGGGGGAAATCGTCCTCGACAATGCGGACGTGGAGGTCGGGATTTTTCTGGATTTTCTGGAGAATATCGAGGCCGCGGCGACCGCGGTTGCGCTTCATGGAGTCGGCGGAATCGGCGACCAGTTGGAGTTCGCGGAGGACGAATTGGGGGATGACGAGGATGCCGTCGAGGAAACCGGTTTCGACGATGTCGGCGATGCGGCCGTCGATGATGACGGAGGTGTCGAGGATTTTGAACTGCTGTTTGGTGGAGGTTTCGCCGCCGAAGACGCCGCCGAGGGCGGCGAGATTGAGCATGTCGCCCTTGTGGGCGCCGATGGCGAGGCCGCAGTAGGTCATCAGGAGCAGGATGGCGAGTTCGAGGAAGGCGAGCGTGGCGGCGTTGCCGGCGAGGGCTTTGTCGAGGATGAGGGAGATGAGAAACGCGCCGACGATGCCGAGGAGGCTGCCCGCGGCTGCGCCGATGAGGCGCTTGAGGGTGACCTCGCGGACACGGTGTTCGAAGAAAAGGATGAGCGCGGCGAGTAGGGCGCCGGCGCCGGCGGCGAGTGGTCTGTCCAGTCCGAACGGCTGGAGGAACCAGGCTGACGCTGTCATGAGGAGCAACAGCGACCCACGGAGAATCAGGAAGTCTTTCACGGGGCCTCCGGGAGATGACGCCTCAATGTATAACAGTCAGGGGCCGGGAGCAACGGGTAAAAAGAAAACGGGCGACCTCAGGGAGGCCGCCCGGGATGTTACTGAGCCGTTGCCGACTTAGAGGGCTTTCGCGAGTTCTTCCGCGAAGGCGCTGGTCGGTTGGGGCTTGTTGCTCTTGCGCTTCGCCGCGTTCAGACCGCCGGCATCGCGGTTGGGCCGCGGCCGTTTGTTGCGATCCGCACCCGGGCCGGCCATCGGGCCAGCCGTTCTCACCGGAGCGCCACCCTTGGACTTGGGAGGTTGCGCCGGGTTGGCGCGGAGCATGCGATCTTCCAGAGGCGCGCGATCAAATCGGCGGATGATCGAATTCATCTCCTCCACGTTGGGAGCTTCGATAAATGCGAACCCTTTGGACTCTTGGGTTTCGGGGTTACGGATGACTTTGATGGAATCAGCTACAAGGTTCTCAGCGGAGAGCCAGGACTTGATGTCGTCAGCGGTCACCCAGGCAGGAAGGTTGCCAAGGAAAACGGTATTACTCATTCGGCGGCGTGTACCACTCCGTTTGCGGTGGGATTTTCGAGGGGAATACCTCGGGAAGCACTTCCATGCTACCACACGCCGGGGGTGAACAAACACAAGACTTCCGAAAATGCAAGAAAAAAGCCGCCCCGCGGGGGCGGGGCGGCTTTTTGACGCAAATATCAACGAATCAGGCGAGGAATTCGACGGGCCGGACGACGAGAACAGCCGGGTTCGACTTGAGGTCGGCCTGGATAGCCTCGTTGACGATACCGTCGACTTCGATGACGGCGATGGCGCGGACCGTTTCGCCGGCCGTGGTCTGTTCCTGGCGGCCGAGCGAGAAGTTGGCGATGTTGATGCCCGCCTTGCCGAGCACGTTGCCGACATGACCGATGACGCCGGGGACGTCATTGTTCTGCAGGTAGAGCAGGTGGCCGGACAGGTTGGCTTCGCAGTAGATGCCGTCGATCATGATGAGGCGCGGCTTGTTGAGGATGACGGCGCCTTCGACGACGGTGGTGCCGGCGTCGGTCTCGAGTTCGAGGCGGATGGAGTCGATGTGGCCGGAGCGCTTTTCGTGCTTCTCGCTGATCGAGAGGCCGCGCTCGTTGGCGATGGGCATCGCGTTGACGAGGTTGGCACGCTGTTCGAGCGAGCGGTTGAGCACGCCCGCCATCCCGGCGTTGCGGATGAGGGTGGTGTTGACCTCGGCGATGCGGCCGGAGTAGGTGATGCGGACGCCCTTCGGGTGGCCGGCGGCGGCGAAGGCGGCGAAGTTGCCGAGGCGTTCGGCGAGGGCGATGTAGGGGCCCACAGCCTTATAGGTCTCGGGCGAGAGCGCGGGCATGTTGACCGCGTTCAAGGCGATGCCGTTGGCGAGGTACTCGACGAGCTGTTCGGCGATGCGAACGCCGACGATCTCCTGCGCTTCGTCGGTGGAGCCGCCGATGTGCGGGGTGGCCAGCAGGTTTTCGGCGGCGAGGATGGGATCGTCGGCGGCCGGCGGTTCCTTCTCGAACACGTCGAGGCCGGCTCCGCCCACCTTGCCGGAGGCGAGGGCGGCGGCGAGATCGGCGCCCTTGATGAGTTCGCCGCGGGCGCAGTTGACGATGCGGACGCCGGTCTTCATCTTTTCAAACGAAGCGGCGTTCATCATGCCATGCGTTTCCGGGGTCAGCGCCATGTGGAGCGAGATGTAGTCGCTCTGGGCGTAGAGGTCTTCGAGGCTGACGAGTTCGACGTTGAGGTCGGCCGCGGTCTGCGGGTTAACGAACGGGTCGTGCGCGATGATGCGCATGTCGAAGCCGGCGGCGCGCTTGACGACCTCGCGGCCGATGGAGCCGAGGCCCATGACGCCGAGCGTCTTGCCGCGGAGTTCGTTGCCCTGGAACTTCTTCTTTTCCCACTTGCCGGACTTGGTGGAGGCGCTCGCGGCCGGAATGGCGCGGGCGAGCGAGAGCATGAGGCCGATGGTGTGCTCGGCCACCGAGATGGCGTTGCCGCCCGGAGTGTTCATGACGAGCACGCCGGCGGAGGTGGCGGCTTCGAGGTCGACGTTATCGACGCCGACGCCGGCGCGGCCGACGACCTTCAGCTTCGGGGCTTTGGACAGGACGTCCTTGTTGACCTTGACGGCGCTGCGGACGAGCAGGGCGTCGCAATCGACGAGGTGTTCGGCGTACTCCTTCGGGTTGGAGACGACGACGTTCCAACCTTCCTGCGCGCGCAACAGTTCCAGACCGGCGGGCGCCAGTGGTTCAGCTACAAGAATCTTCATTTCTTTAACTTCCGCTCCGTTCTATTAGGCCTTCGCCGCGTTGGCCTGGGCCGCTTCGGCATAAACGCGCTGCACCGCCGCCACGCCGGAGCCAAGTTCAACCTTGTGCCCGTTGGCCTGGAGGATCAATTCGAGTGCCGCGATGACGGCGAACATATCGGCGAAATCGAAGTAGCCGAGATGCGCCACACGGAAAATCTGCCCCTTCATCGTGCCCTGACCGTTGGCGATGATGGCGCCGAAGTTGGTCCGGAAGCCCTTGACGATGACGCCGGAATCCATGCCGGCTGGCGCCTTGATGGCGGTGACCGAGTTGCCGGGGTTGTTCGGGGCGAACAGTTCGAGGCCGAGCGCCTTGGCGGCTTCGCGGGTCGCCTTGGCGAGCAGCTGGGCGTTTTTCATCAGTTTCTTTTGATGTTATAGAAGATCAATCATCTTCTTTTCCTTCTTCAGGTCGAAGTAGAAGCGCGGGATGTTGGCGGTCTCATTCGCCTTCCAGGCCTTCGGGCTGACGGTGACGAAGGCGAGGCCCGGGGGGATCATGAACGACTTCTGGGAGCCGCCGACGCAGAGGTCGATGCCCCAGCCGTCGATATCGAGCGGCATGGTGCCGATGCCGGTGATGGCGTCGACGACGAACAGCGCGTCGGTCTTCTTGACCGCGGCGGCCATCTTTTCCACGTCGTGCATCGCGCCGGTCGAGGTCTCCGAAGCCTGCACCATGACGGCCTTCACGTCGGGGTTTTCGGCGAGCGCGGCTTCCACGCGCTCCGGCGAAACGACGTCGCCGTATTCCGCCTTCAGCACAACGGCGTTCAACTGGAACGCCTTGGCGATCTCGACGAAGCGTTCGCCGAACTTGCCGGCGGTGCAGATGATCACTTTGTCGCCGGTCGACAGGAAGTTCGACACCGACGCTTCCAGCCCGCCGGTCCCGGAGGCGACGAGGATGAACACGTCGTTCGCGGTGCCGAGCACTTCCTTCAGCGAGGCGAGTGCCTGAGCCTGGATCTTAACGAAGTCCTGCGTGCGGTGATGGACGTCGGACGCCATCATGGCGTGGAGTGCGGGCGGATAGAGGGGCGTCGGGCCCGGAGTCAGAAGGCGTTGCTTTTTAATGTGCATTGGATAGGGAAAGAGGAGACTTGCGAGAGCTACTATTAGAATATCAAATCATGCCTCTCCTCGATCAGATACAGAAGGATATGGTGGCCGCCATGAAGGCCAAAGACGAGGCCCGTTTGAGCGCCATCCGGATGCTGAAAGCGGCGCTGCAGAAGCACCAGGTGGACAGCATGAAGCCGCTCGACGAGGCGGCCGAAATGCAGGTGCTCAACACGATCGTGAAGCAGCGGCGCGAGGCGGTGGAGATGTTCCGCAACGGTGGCCGGCCGGAGCTCGCGGAAAAGGAAGCGGCGGAACTGGCGTTGGTGGAAGCCTACCTGCCGGCGGCGCCTTCCGATGAAGAGATCGACGCGGCCATCGACGCGGCCATCGCCGAGACCGGGATCACCGAGAAGGCCAAGATGGGCCAGGTGATGAACGCGGCGAAGGCGAAACTGGCCGGAAAGCGCGTGGACGGCAAGGCGCTGAGCGAAAAGGTCCGGGCCAAGCTGAGCTAGTAGCCGCGCTTGACGACGCCGTCGGGCAGCGTGCCGCGCAGGAAGTCGAGCGTGGCCTGGAACAGGACCAGATGGTTCCGCTCCCAGAGCGCGTTGTGCGAGGCGCAGCCGAGGTCGAGGTACGTCTTCTTCGTCGAGCCGAGGTCGTCGTAGAGCGTGCGCACATTGGCCGGGAGCGCCTGTTTGTCGAGCGCCGCGGCGACGATGAGCGCCGGCGTGGTCATCTTGCCGACCACCGTTTCGTTCCAGCCCCAGACGCTGACCAGCGGTGCGCGGCGGACGCCCGGGCCCCAGGTGGCGGCCTGCGGGTCGGAGGCCTGCATGTCTGTCCAGACGGCCTCGCGGACGCGCGGGTCCACCTGGCCGGCGCACTCGGTCTGCCGTTCCCAGTTGGCGAAGAACTCGGCCTTCGACTGCGTGGCGAAGGCCGCCGTGGCGGGCGCGCCGGTCGGCTGAATCAAGCTCGACCCGCGACGATAGGCCGGCGCCAGCAGGATGAGGCGCGCCACCTTGCCCGGATTCTGCGCCGTGTAGCCGCCCGCGCGCGGGCCGCCGAGCGACCAGCCGAACAGCGTCACCTTTTCCACCTTGCGGAGCGCCCGCAGGTGGTCCACGACGGCGCCGATGTCGGCCCAGTCGGAGGCGATGGTCGTCATCGTTTTCTGGTAGGTGGGCGGGCAGGCCGCGCCGAACAGCGCCTTCTGCTGGTCCCCCGCCAGGTTGCAGCGGTCGTTCATCGGCAGCGGGCGCGTGGACCGGCCGTAGCCGGTCATATCCATCGCAAACACGTCGTAGCCGGCGCGGGCCAGGAACGCCATCCAGCTGTAGTCCTCGAACGGCGTGTCGAAGGCGACCTCGCCCGGCGTCCCGGCGCCGTGGACGAATAGTACGACGCGGTCCGGGTCGACCGAGCGGGCGGCCGTCGCGGCGGTCACCACCTCGCGGACGTAGATCTGCGCGGTCTGCCCGGCGATGGCGGGGACGGCGGATTGGACCGGCACGTAGTGGTCGACGCGCAGCAGGCGGGCCGCGTCGTCGGCGAGGCAGGCCAGGGCGAGGGCGAACAGGGCGGCAAATCGCATTCCGCCACTATATTGGCGCTGCGATGGAACTGGCAAGGGGCGAAACGCCATTTTCCCGTTGCCAAAATTCACGGAACTGTTATTCTGTCCGTAACTGGGATTTTCGGACACTCCAGGCTCCTAACCGGTTGTCTCTCATCCCGTTTCGACTCGATCAAATCGGGCGTCTCCGCTAAAGTGGGTTGTCGTTGGGGAAAGGGTTACTTTAGCGGAGACGTTTCCCGTTGTAGTGTTATACGGAGCCGCCGGAGAAACGTTCCGCGAAAGGCGAACATTTCTTCAGAAAAAGTCGCGCGCCTGCCGGCGTGGCGTGAGGGCCCGATTCAGGAAGTTCACCATCGGCGTCATGGCCTTGAAGCGTTTGACGAGTTCGGGTAAAAACTTCGGCGTCAGCGCCGTTTCGACCGGCATGCGGGTGTCGTAGTAGTACCACTGCTTCCGCTTGATCCAATCGAGCGCCGGGTCGTCGGGCAGGAAGCCCTTGGGCGACCGGGCCAGGCTGTCGCCCTGGAGCGGGCCGACGAGTTTCGTGACGGACTTGTCGGCGACCAGCCGCGCGAACTCGTCGTAGTGGCCGGAGATGTGCTGGCGCAGGCGCAGCAGTTCGTCCGGGCCGGGCATGTAGACGCCGGCGGCGATTTCGATCTGGTCGGCGCCGACCGAGAAATAGTAGCCCGCGGCGGCGTGTTTGTCGGCGCCGTGCTTCGGCAGGTTGGCCGCGATGTGGGTCTTGTACGGCGTCTTGTCGTTGGAAAAGCGGGTGTCGCGGTAGATGCGGTAGAGCGCCTTGGCCGGCTCGGTCAGGTGGTCGGGCGCGAAGCCGGCCAGTTCGGCGTTGATCGCTTCGACGAGCGCGAGCATCGGCGCCTTCACCGACTCTTCAAAGACCTGTTTGCGCGGGGTGAACCAATCGCGGTCGTTGTTCGCCTTCAGGTCCCGGAGGAACTGGAGTCCTTCTTTCGGGAAGCCGGGGAAACGGGCAGCCATATGGCTTTAGGATGCCGCATTTTCCTCGACGATGCGGCCATCGAAGAGATGGATCGACCGGCCGGCGCAGCGGGCGAAGCGGGGATCGTGCGTGACCATGCAGATGGTCGCGCCGCCGGCGTACAGTTCGTTGAGCAGTTCCATCACGGCCTCGCCGTTCTGGGAGTCGAGGTTGCCGGTGGGCTCGTCGGCGAGCAGCATCGACGGATTGCCGGCCAGCGCGCGGGCGACGGCGACGCGCTGCTGCTGGCCGCCAGAGAGCTGCGACGGGTAATGCTTCACGCGGTGGCTCATGCCGACGCGTTCCAGGGCGTCGCTGACCGCCTTGCGCCGCTCGGCGCCGGACATGCCGCGGTAGGTCAGGGGCAGTTCGACGTTTTCGTAGACGGTCAGATCGCCGATCAGGTTGAACGCCTGGAAAATGAACCCGATTTCGCGGTTCCGGATGCGGGCGCGCTCGGCGGCGTTCAGCTTTCCGACCGGCTGGCCGCGCAGGGTATATTCGCCGCCGGAGGGCGAATCGAGCAGGCCGAGGATAGCGAGCAGCGTCGACTTTCCACAGCCCGAGGGACCGGATATGGAAACATACTCGCCCCGGCGGACTTCCATATGAATATTGGCGAGCGCGTGGGTCTCGACCTCATCGGTCTGGAAGACCTTTTTCACGCCGCGCAGCTCGATAATCGTATCCGTCATAAAGTCCCTTCAAGTGGCAGAACGAAGGTTAATACGCATTGGTTCCCGGAAAGTCACGGCAAATTTTGTGCCGGCCGCGCTAGCCTGAGAGAGATGAATCTTGTCGAGGAGGTCCCGCGCCGGCTGGGCGGAGTGGCCGGGTTGCGTGTACTGCCCGGGGCCGCACTCCGCGCGCACACGCGATTCCGGCTGGGCGGGCCGTGCTGGCTGCTCGCCGATGCGTCGACGCCGGAGGCGTTCGAAGCGGCCTATCGTGTGTTGGCGTGGTCGGGCCTGCGGTGGACGTCGATCGGCGGCGGGACGAATCTGATCGTCGCTGACGCCGGGTATCCGGGCGCCGTGCTGCGGTACAGCGCGGCCGGGATGAGCGTCGACGGCGATGTCGTCGACGTCGCGGCCGGCGCGGATCTGAACACCCTGATCGACTTCGCGAACGCGCACGGGCTGGCCGGCCTCGAAGCGATGGCGGGCGTCCCGGGCTGGGTGGGCGCGGCCATCTATGGCAACGCCGGGGCCTACGGGCAGTCTATGCACCAGCGCGTCGAATCGGTCCGTTTCTTCGACGGCGAGGCCGTGCGCGAGTGGTCGAACGAAGAGTGCGGATTCCGCTACCGGCACTCGCGGTTCAAGGAACACAAGGGTTGTCAGATCCTCTCGGCGCGGCTCCGCTTCGGCCGGGGCGACCGGGCGGCGCTCGAGACGAAATCCCGCGACATCCGCGCCACCCGCGACGCGAAGTTTCCGCCGTCGATGGCCTGCGCGGGCAGTATCTTCAAAAACCTGCTGCTCAAAGATCTTCCGGAACCGGCGCGCGCCGCTGTGCCGCCCGGCAAGGTGATCGAGGGCAAGGTGCCGGCCGGCTGGTTTCTGGAAGAGGTCGGCGCGAAGGGCATGGCCGTGGGCGGCATCCGCGTGGCCGACTATCACGCCAACCTGATCTACAACGCCGGCGGCGGCACGGCGGCGGACCTC
The DNA here is from genome assembly GCA_964393235.1 of uncultured Solibacteraceae bacterium. Classification (GTDB taxonomy): domain Bacteria; phylum Acidobacteriota; class Terriglobia; order Bryobacterales; family Bryobacteraceae. The sequence goes on from CAYMTH010000009.1 coordinate 21,418, forward strand.
CTGGCGCTGCTCGGCGAATTGAAGGCGCGCGTTCGCGCCCGGTTCGGTTTCGACATCGAAGAAGAGGTGCAGTTCGTCGGCTTCGACGTCGATTGGATCCTGCCGCCGGACCGCCTCGCCGCCGCGCGTCCGCCGCAACTGGCCCAGGTGTTGACCACCGACAACCCGCTGCTCACCGACCTCTCCCCGCAGTTCGACCCCGCCGCGCTGCTCCGGCTGGTCCCGCGCGCGGCTCTCGCCCGCCCGTGCCGCCATCCGGAGCGCGGGCAAATCACGCTCGGAGACCTGCTGTGATCGAAGCCGTCGAAGTCGCCATCGAAACGGCCGACGTCGGGGCGCTCTCGCATCTGCTGACCAGCCAGCCCGAACTCGCCAACGCCGGCGCTTTCCCGCCGCTCGCGCGGCTCGCCGTCCGCCCGCCGAAGGCCGATTCCAGCACGCTCCGCCGCATGGCCGAACTGCTGCTGGCGGCCGGCGCCGACCCGAACGACCGCGAGGCGCTCTACCACGCCTGCGAACGCGAGGACCACGCGGTGATGGAGGCCATCCTCGCCTCGCCCCGCCTCGAGCCCGCCTGGCTCAGCTACTGTCTCCTCCGCAAGCTCGATTTCGACGACCTCGACGGCGCCCGCAAGATGCTCGACCGCGGCGCCGATCCCAACCTCCGCTCCCGCGGCGGTGACCGCGAGATGAGCCTCCACCACGCCATCCGCCGCGGTCGGGGCGCCGAAACGCTCGCGCTGCTCCAGAGCTACGGTGCGCGCGCCGACATCATCAACATCCACAACCACACCGCGCGCCGCCAGGCGATCCGCTTCGGCCGCACCGAACTCGGCATCGACGCCCCCGAGGCCACCTCGCTCGACCACTGGCTATTCGCCCTCTGGCACGCGCCCGCCGCCGCGCCCCCGCCCGCCCCGCTCGGCAAGCAGGACTACCGGTTGCTGCCCGAAGCCGCCTGGATGCGCCGGCACGAGGCCGTCCGCCACATGCTCGCGGCCGGGTTTCCCGTCGATGCCACCACGCACGACGACCTGCGCGCCATCGACTTCGCCGCCTATCACGCCGACGAGGCGCTGTCCGAACTCCTCATCGCCCATGGCGCGACCCGCGAAGAGTACGACGCCGCCCGCGAGTGGCTCGCCGGCAACAGCTAACGCAAGCGTTCCCGCAGCCACGCGGCCGCGGCCAGCCCGCTGCTTGCGGCGCCGCCAATGCGCGGCCCGCCGAACGCGTCGCCTGCGAACGCCACCGCGCTCCCGGCATCGGCATGGAAAGGCTCCGGCCACGTCTCCACCGGCTCGGCGTACCGCCACCGGTGCAGGTAAAAGGCCCGCACGCGCCCGGCGATCCACGGTTCCGCCGCCGCCAGCATCTCGGCCACAATCACACTTGCCGGACTGTCCCAGTTCGCCTCGCTGAACGCATGCGTCGCGTGCAGCGTCAGGCACCCCGGAGTCGGGGAAACGCCCTTGGCGAAGTTGTCCGCGGCCGAGCTCAGCACGCCGGTTTCCGGCGTCAGCCAGCCGCCGTCCGGCAGCCGCAACTCTCCCTCCACCCGCACCAGCAGCGTGATCGTCTTGTGGTAGCGGACCTCGCGCAGCGCCTCCGGCGCCAATCTGCCCAGCAGCGCCAGCGACTGCGGCACCGGCGGCGTCAGGAGCAATGCACGGGCCGCGAAAGTCTCGCCGCCGGCCGTCCGTGCCTGCCACGCCGTGCCGTCATGGGCAAGCCCTTCGACCGTCACACCGCACCGCACGTCGAGCCCGTCGGCCATCCGCTCGGCCAGTCGCCGCAATCCCTGCGGCGCGGCGAGCCGGCGCCCCTGCCACGGCGTCGCCACGCCCTCGCCCACCCAGCCTTCGGCGATGGCCGCGAACGGCGCATCGCGCAGCGTAAAGAACTGCGCGCCGTAATCGAACCGGCCGCCGTCGAAGTCCCGCGTGGCCACTCGTCCGCCGACCGCCCGGCCCTTATCCAGCAACGTAACGCGGAGCCCTGCCGCCCGTAATTCCCGGGCCGCCGACAACCCGGCTATGCCCGCGCCAATGATCAGGACATCGCCGTCCATGTCACAGCGATGTCACCCGCCCGGCTGCGTCGCAATATTTTTGCGACGGCCGCCGTGATACACCTGATAGGTCATGACCCAACCGGCCACCTCGCGCGTCCGCTTCCGTGTGCTCGGCTTCTGTGTGGCCCTGGCCGCGATCACCTACATGGATCGCATCGCCATCGCCAACCTCGCCAAGTTCATCTCGAAGGACCTCGCGCTCACCGACACGCAGATGAGCTACGTCTTCAGCGCGTTCACGCTCGCCTACGGGCTCTTCGAGATCCCCACAGGCTGGTGGGGCGACCGCGTCGGCACCCGCCGCGTCCTCATGCGCATCGTCAGTTGGTGGAGCGCCTTCACCATCGCCACGGCCTTCGTCTTCAGCTTCCCCTCACTGCTCATCACGCGCTTCCTGTTCGGCCTCGGCGAGGCCGGCGCCTGGCCTAACGCCGCCAAAACGTTCTCGAAATGGATCCCCCTCCGCGAGCGCGGTACCGCCCAGGGCATCTTCTTCATGGGCGCTCACTTCGGCGCCGCTTACTCGCCGCTGCTCATTCAGTACCTGCTCCACTTCCTCGACTGGCGCGGCGTCTTCGTCGCCTTCGGATGCGTCGGTTTCGTCTGGGCCGCGCTCTGGTTCTGGTGGTTCCGCGATGACCCGGCCCACCACCCTGCCGTCTCCGCCGCCGAACGCGCCTACATCGTCGAAGGCCGCGGCCACGAAACCTCCCACGGCATGGACAACGTGCCCTGGAAACTCATCTTCAGCTCCCGCAACGTCTGGCTGCTCTGCCTGATGTACTTCGTGCAGACCTACGGCTTCTACTTCTACCTCACTTGGATGCCGACCTACCTCGAACGCGTCCGCGGCTTCTCGTCGACCACGCTCAGTCTCTTCGCCGGCGCGCCGATGGTCGCCTGCATGATCGCCGACGTCACCGGCGGCGTCGCCACCGACGTGCTCACGCGCCGCTTCGGCCTCCGCCTCGGCCGCGCCCTCACCGGCGGCTCGTCGTTCCTGTTCGCCGCCATCTTCACCGTGGTCGGCACGCTTGCCGGCGATCCCACCA
>CAYMTH010000010.1:0-16927 GCA_964393235.1 uncultured Solibacteraceae bacterium
TGAGCTGCGCGGCCATGGCTTCGATGCGGCCGGTGGCGGAGAGGAGAGCTTCCATATCCTCGCGCAGGGGGCTGCCTTCGGGGAGCTGGGAGAGGATTTCGCGGCCGTAGCCGGCGGCGATCATGATGAGGTTGTTGGCTTCGTGGGTGACGCGGGCGGCGAGGCGCTGGGCAGCGTCGATGGCGGCGGCGCCGGCGGCGAGGTCAGCCTCGGCGGGGGGCGGCCCGGCGGGGGCTGGAGGGGCGGGGGGAGTGGCTGGGGGGGCGGATTGCTCGGGGAACGTGACGACCCATTCGCGTGCGCCGTGATCCCAAGGGGGGATGGGGGTGAACTCGACGCGGAACTGCGGGAGCTCGAGTTGGCCGGGGGCGTAGGGGTGGAGTTGGTCTGCCCAGGGCTGGCCGGGGAGGATCGTGGAAAGATGGGCTTTGTCGACGTCGGCGGGGGCGAGTTTGAAGTGGCGGAGGAAGGCGGGGTTGGCCGAGAGGAGGGCGCCGTCGGGGCCGGCGGTGGCGAGTGGGACGGAGAGGCTGGTGACGATTTCGTCGTAGAAGCGTCGCTCCGATTCAAAGACGGCGATGAGGCGGGCGACTTCCTTCGAGGACCAGTGCTGATTGTCGAACCGCTCCATAGTTGTACAACTTAGTTTTTCGCGGTGGAGCGGATGGAGCAATCGACCGATAGATGGATATGAAGCGGCGGCGTACTGGTACTTTGGTGATAATGAAATGATGATCCCGAAAGCGCGAAAAGCAGTGTTCCCGGCGGCTGGCCTGGGAACCAGGTTCCTGCCCGCGACCAAGGCGCAGCCGAAAGAGATGCTTCCCCTCGTCGATAAGCCGTTGATTCAGTACGGGGTTGAAGAGGCGATCCATTCCGGGCTGCAGGACATCATCATCGTGACGGGCCGCGGGAAATCGGCGATCGAAGACCATTTCGACGTCAGTTTCGAGATGGAGCACCTGCTGGAGACGCGGGGGAAGAAAGACCTGCTGGCGCTGGTGCGGGGCATCAGCGACATGATCGACGTCTCGTATGTGCGGCAGAAGGAAGCGCTGGGGTTGGGTCACGCGGTGCTGCGGGCGAAGGAACTGGTGGGGAAAGAGCCGTTCTGCGTGGTGCTTTCGGACGACGTGATCGACGCCGAGATTCCGTGTTTGCGGCAGTTGCAGGACGTGTACGAGTTTTACGGGGCGTCAGTGGTGGCGCTGATGGAAGTGCCGAAGGAGAGCATTTCGGCCTACGGCGTGGTGGATGCCGAGCCGATCGATCACATGGGGCAGTCCGGGCGGCTGTTCCGGATCCGCAACATGGTGGAAAAGCCGAAGGCGGAAGATGCGCCGAGCAATCTTGCGATTATCGGGCGTTATGTATTGACGCCGGAAATCTTCACTTCGATCGAGGCGGTGGAACCGGGTCGCGGGGGCGAGATCCAGCTGACTGACGGGTTGAAACACCTGTTGCGGAGCCGGCCGGTGTATGGGTACAAGTTCGAAGGGAAGCGGTACGACGCGGGCGACAAGCTCGGGTTTCTGCAGGCGACGGTCGAATTTGCGCTGAAGCGGTACGACCTCGGGGGACAGTTCCGTGAGTATCTGAAGTCGCTCAAGTTATGATTCCGGATTCGTTGCGGGTGCCGGTGCCGGCGCAGGAAGCGTCGGCGCTGGCGGACCTGATTTTTCAGTTTGCCGAGGGGCGCCGCGTGGACGAGGCGCTGCGGCGGATGCTGGCGTCGCGGGCGTCGCAGGGGGCGCTGGGGCGGTTGCGGGTGCATTGGGGTTCGCTGGTGCCCGACCCGGTGGCGAAGTCGACTTACTATGTGGCGGCGGACGCTCCGGCTCCGGTGCTGCTGCATGTGGCGATCGCGACGGCGCCGGGGACGGGGTTGTTTCCGGGGGCGTCGCTGGTGGGGTTCATGCGGACGCCGAAGGGGACGGAAGTGGTTGTGAACGCGATTCCGTTCGGGGCGGGGGAGTCGGAGCGGATCCTGACTTATGCGACGAAGCTGGACCGCGGCGTGATGCCGGGGCCGCAGGGCGTGGAGACGCTGTTTGTGGCGGCTTCGCGGGACGCGGATACCGCGTTCGGGCAGTACCGGGCGGTGCAGCGGAAGTACGGGATGTCGGTCGCGGCTTGGACGGGCGGAGTGGAGGAAGGGCTGTGGGGGGCGATCCGGCACGGCTGGCGGGATGGGTACGCGATGCGGGGCGAGGCGGCGCCGGCGACGCGGGCGTTCGTAGATGCCAGCGGATTGAGCGACGAAGAGCTGGGCGAGCGGATCGACCTGCTGCGGCGGATGCGGGGGCGGACGTTCGACATCGACGTGCGGTTCGACGCGCTGGGCGCGTGGACTCGCGTAGAGACGCTGCGGGCGCGGTTGGAAGCGCTGCGGAGCGCTGGGCGCGCGGTGCAGGTGGTGGCGGTGGAGTTGGGGCTGCGGGCGGACGCGTCGTATCCGGCGGATGTGGCGGCGATGGCGGGGTGGCCGGCGGAGATCGTGTCGAACGTGCAATGGAAGGCGGCGGCGAAGCCGCTGGCGGAGCTGCGGCAGCGCGTGGAAGATTTGCAGCAGACGGCGCGACAGTACGGGGCGATTATCGGGGTGACGGGCTACGGGACGACGGGGGAGGCGGAGCTGGAAGCGATCGGGGCGGGAGCGGCGCGGCGGCTGTGGTTCGAACTCGGCGAAGGGCTGGGGGCGGATCGGATCGGCGAACTTGCGGGGTTGCTGCGCGGGTAAGATAGAGGCGATGTCCATCGATCGGCGATCATTTCTGACGGCGGCGCCGGGTGTGCTGCTGGCGCAAGGGAGTACGGGAAAGTTGAAGTTTGGAATCGATCTGTTCAGCCTGCGCACCCAGGGTTGGAGCGCGTTCGAGTATCTGGACTACTGCGCGAAGCAAGGAGCGCGGGTGGTGCATTTTTCCGAGATCCGGTTTCTGGGGGGACTGGAAAAGGCGCATCTGGAGAAGGTCCGGGACCACGCGCGGGGGCTGGGGATCGAGATCGAGATCGGAATGCTTTCGATCTGCCCGACGGCGGCGCGGTTCGACGCGAAGCAGGGGACGGCGGAGGAGCAGCTGGCGCGGATGATCGAAGCGGCGAAGGTGGTGGGCGCGCCGCTGGTGCGGGCGGTGCTGGGCGACTGGCGCGACCGGGCGTCGGCGGTGCCGCTGGAGCAGCACATCGAGAATACGGTGAAGACGCTGCGGGCGGTGCGAACGCGGGCGCTGGACGCGGGGAAGAAGATCGCGATCGAGAATCACGGCGGGGACTTGCAGGGCCGGGAGTTGAAGCAACTGATTGAAGCGGCGGGGAAGGATTTCGTCGGGGCGTGTATCGACTCGGGGAACCCGACGTGGGCGATCGAGGACCCGCACGTCACGCTGGAGACGCTGGCGCCGTACGTGCTGACGTCGCATGTGCGGGACAGCGCGGTGTGGCGGACGCCGGAGGGCGCGGCGATGCAGTGGACGCGGATGGGGGAGGGGAACGTCGACATTCTCGGGTGGGTGAAGAAGTTTGTGACGCTGTGTCCGGGCAAGGCGATGTCGCTGGAGATCATCGTGACGGGGACGCGGCCGTTCCCGTATCTGCAGCCGGATTTCTGGAAGGCGTTCCGGACGACGCCGGCGTGGGAGTTCGCGCGGTTCGCGGCGATCGCGGAGACGGGGAAGCCGCGGGAGGCTCGGCCGGCGCCGCCGAAGGAGCGGGCCGCGGCTTTGGAACGCGAAGACCTGGAAACGTCGATTCAGTGGCTGAAATCCAATCAGCTACTCTAGAGCGATGAAGCTGGTTGCAGTTCTCGTATTCGCGGCCGGAATGGCGGCGGCGCAGATTGTTCCCGAGGTCCGGAAGCTGGCGCAGGCCGGGGATCTGGACGGAGCGATGGCGCGTGTGCAGGCGGCGAAGGGCGCGGGCGCGTGGACGCCGGAGTTGCTGGTGGCGCACTCCTGGGTGGGGCGCGGCGCGCAGGCGGCGAAGCGCTGGGACCGGGCGATGGAACTGGCGGCGGAGACGCGCGGACTGGCGCTCGAGATGTTGAAGGGCCGGAAGCTGGACGCGGAGCCGAACCTGCCGCTGGCGCTGGGGGCGTCGATCGAGGTGAACGGGCATGCGCTGGCCGGGGCGGGGCGGCGGAGCGAGGGCGTCTCGTTCCTGAAAGACGAGTTGAAGCGGTGGCACGATACGTCGATCCGAACGCGGATCCAGAAGAACCTGCACCTGCTGTCGCTGGTGGGGCAGCGTGCGCCGAAGCTGGAGACGAAGCTGTTTCTGGGCGAGGCGAAGATCAAGTCTCTGAACGAGTTGCGGGGAAAGCCGGTGCTGCTGTTTCTGTGGGCGCACTGGTGTTCGGACTGCAAGGCGCAGGGACCGGTGATCGAAACGCTGCGGAAGGAGTTTCCGGGGCTGGCCGTGGTGGCGCCGACGCAGCGGTACGGCTATGTGGCGGGCGGGGAAGAGGCGCCGGTGGAGAAAGAAACGCCGTATATCGCCCAGGTGCAGAAGGAGCGGTTCCCGTGGATGAGCGAGTTGCCGATGCCGGTGAGCGAGGAGAACTTCCGGGTTTACGGGGTGAGCTCGACGCCGACGCTGGTGCTACTCGACGCAAAGGGGACGGTGCGGATGTACCATCCGGGGCAGATGAAGATCGACGAACTGCGGGCGGCGATCCGGGAAACGATCCCCCGGGGAAATCCGTAGACTAGGATGTCCCCGGGGTCAGGATTTTGCGGTGACACGGCACCGGGGTTAGCGGAGGATGGTTTTGTCGACGGAGTGGTTGTCGAACTCGTCGGTGACGCGGACGGCGATGGTTAGCTCGCCGGCGGGACGATCGACGGTCACCGAGTAGGTGTGTTCCTTGGAGTCGGTCAGCTTAGTTGAGGGTTCGAGGACCGTCCACTCGCCCGCGTTGATCGAAAACTCGGCCTTGGTGAGGATCGTCGAGGCGTCGGCGGCGGAGAAGGTGATGGTCAGGCGGTTGCCGTTCGCGGTCGCTGCCAGGTTCCGAATCACCGGCGGGGTGTTGTCGATCAGGAACGGGGCGCTTTCGAGCGAATCGGAGAGACCCTTGCCGGGCGGGTTGGACGGAGCGTCGGTGCCGGAAACGCGGAGGACGTACTCGCCGTCGGGGAAGGCGCTCGAATCGAAGCTGAACTGGCGGACGGCAACCTCCGTCTTCAGCGTCTTCCAGGCGGTCTCGTTCTTGCCGCGGATCTCGACGGTGTAGTGGACGGTATCGCCGTTGGCGTCGGCGGCCTTCCAGCGGGCGCCCTGGAAGCCCTTGGCGAGGTTGAGGGTGACGCTGCCGGGGTCGGCGTTGTTGGACGGCGAGGAGGCAGGCACGCGGCTCGACATGGGCCCGAGGGTGAGCGTGGTGGAGGGCGTCATGGAAAGGGACTGGTTGGGGAAGCGATAGTTGGGCGCGGTGATCTCGATCTGCTCGATGCGCGGGGCGACGTTGCGGGGCAGGTAGGCGATTTCGGTGCCGATGACGGCCGCGTCTTCGCCGGTAAGCGTGGCGCGGTACTGCAGGAAGCGCGCGGCTGGGGAGGCGATGCGCCCGGCGACGGGGACCCAGTTGCTCCAGTTTTTCTGCGGGCGGTCGAGGTTCCCGCTGCGGGTTTCGAACTTGACGTTACCGGCCGTCTTCGGCGCGAGGCGGCCCCATTCGGCGAACCAGCTGGCGTCGAGGACTTCGCTTTCGAGGACGCCATCCTTTTCGAGCGCGGGACCGACCTGAATGAGTTTGCCGATGTTGCCGGTGACGGCGTAGACGGCGCCCGCCGGATCGGTGGCGAGGGCGGTGACCTGGGTGGGGGCGAGGGTCAGGAGTCTGGTGGAAAGCAGGTCGCTGTCGAGCCGGTAGAGGCCGCCCTTGTTGCCGGTGCCGAGGATGGGGCGGCCGGCCTTGTCGAAGGCGATGGCGTAGACGATCTCCGCGTTGTCGGTCCAGACGCGGGTGGGGAAGCCGTCGGCGGCGATGCGGATGACCTCGGAACCGCCGGAGACGCTGCTCGGGGTGAGGGTGGGCGGCGGCGCGGCGGGACGGGGCGCTGCGGGGCCAGCGCCGCCGCCGGAGGCGGTCACGGTGATGCTGGTGGGGGCGACGGCGATGGGCGCCGGCGGCGGCGCGGGGGCGGATGTGGTGGGCTTGCTGCCGACGCCGGCGGCGTAGATGGCGCCATCGGGCGCGACGGCGACGGCGGTGATTTCACGGCGGCCGGCCTGGTGGAGGACGAAGCCTTCGCCGGCGGGGCTGATGCGGAAGATGAGCCCGCCGGGTTCGCTGCCGACGATGAGGTTGCCGGCGGCGTCGATGGCCATGGAGCGGGCGTGCTCCTCTTCGGTCTTGAAGAAGACGCTGCCCTGGCCGGCGGCGGTCACCTTATGAATCTCGCCCCGGTCGCCGGTGGCGACGAAGAGGTTGCCGGCCTTGTCGAACTGGATGGCCCAGATGTATTTGGCCTTGGGATCGTAGAACACCTCGTTCTTGCCGTCGGCGGCGACGCGGTGGACCTTGCCGTCAGGCGCGGTGGCGGCATAGACGCGGCCCTGCGGGTCGAGTGCGATGGACTGAATCTGGAGGCCGGGGAGTTCGGCGAGGACGGTGGCCTGCCCGTTGCGGACGGCGAAGAGTTTGGCCGTAGTGGCGCCGGGGTTGCCGCCGCCGGTGTAGAGGGTCCCGTCGGCCGCGCGGGCGACGGCCCAAAGGTACGACACGCCGGCGTCCTGCAGTTCGCGGGTGGCGGGGGCGAGGGTGATGCGGCCGTCACTGCGGAGAGATAGGCGTTTGAGGGTCGCCTTGTCGTGGTCTTCTTTGGCGGAGAAGGTCCAGAAGTGGGTGTCGACGGCGAAGGCCGCGCTCAACGCGGCGAGGGCCAGCACAAGGTAGGAAGGGCGCATGGGGAGTGGTTATTTAACGGTAAGGCGCAGCGAGTGGCTGCCGGTGACAACGTAATCGAAGGGGACGGACTCTTCGGCGACCGCGGTTTCCGGGGCGGCGATGACGGGCCGGCTGTTGGTGCGGCCGTTCTGCATGACGTTCAGCACAGAGCTGGGGAGGTTGGGCAGAGTCTTGTCATCGGCGTAGACGGTGGGCCGGGGCTGCACGAGGGCGGCGTAGAGACGGTTGTTGGCGCGCTCCTGGTTGAGGAGCGAGATGGTTTGGGTGAGCTCCATGAAGCGGTTGGCGAGGGGGGTGAGGGACTGCATGGAGTTGAGGGCGGCGGCATCGGAGAGCTGGATGCGGTAGTTGCCGGGGGCCAGGCCGGCGGGCACCTTGAGGCTGATCTCGCGTTCGACGCGGCCGCCGCGGTAGGGGCGGAGGAACACCTTGACGGGCACTACGGCGCCGGGTTCGACCTCGCTCGAGGGGATCCACGCGCTCTCGATAGCGGCGGTGCGGCGCTCGGGGATGAGGTCGATGGTGGCTTCGACGCGGCCGACGTCGGGCATGCGGACGGCGTTGGAGAAGAGCTTGTTGAACTTGTCGCCGAACCAGATGGCTGACTGGAGGGAGGCGGGGACGGGCATGTCGCTCGGGGCGGCCATGGTGCGGAGGTCGAGTTTCTGCCCGGAGGCGAGGGTGACGTTGGCGGCGATGCGGTAGGTGGTATCGTCGGCGAACTCGTTCATGCCGCTGATGGCGTTGAACATGCCAAGCGTCATGAGCTGCGGGGTGAACTTCTGGTTTTCCATCACCTCGAAGTTGAGGGTGTTGGTTTTGAAGGCGGCGCCCTGGCCGTTAAGGGAGCGGAGGGTGAGCTTCACCGGGATCATCCGGGGCTTTTCGCCGAGCTTGCCGAGCATGCCCTGGTGGCGGTCCTGCGTGAAGGTGCCGACGACGTCGGTGGCGTTGGGGATCTTATTGGGCTGGAAGCTGGAGGCGAGCACCCAGAGCACTTCGCCCTTGGCCATGGGCATGTTGAGCGGGCCGACGTTCAGGAAGGCGTGGCCGCAAATGAGGACGCGGGAGCCGTCGTTGTAGGTGACCGTGCAGGCGGAGGAGATATTGATGTCGCCGGAGACGAGGATCATGGAGACGGTGTCGCCGGGGCGGAGGGAGGTTTTCCAGTCGGGCGCGAGGCTGGTTGATTTGAGCGCCGCCGCGGCGCCGCCCTGGACGAGGCTCATGCCCAGGTTCTTGAACGTGCCGGAGAAGTAGGGGAAGACGTCGGGGTGGGCGCCGGCCATCATGAGCGGCGTGTCGATGGGCTGGAGGGTGAGCGACTGGCTGACGGGGATGTTGGGCGAACCGCCGAGGAGTTCGGCGGGAACCTCGACGGCGGCGCGCTGGGCAGGCCGGGACTGGTCGAGGTCGTTGATTTCGAGCATGTTCTCGATGGGTGTGATGCCGCAAATGGCGTCAGGGGAGAAAAAGCTGAGGCGGAGGGCGACGGCGCCGATGAGCTTGCCGTCGATATAGACCGGGCTGCCGGACATGCCGCCGGCGACATTGGTCTTGGCGGCCCGGCCGCCCATACGGCCGAGGATGACGTCGGACTTGGGGCCGTTGGCGTTTTTCCATACGCCGATGATTTCGACGGGAACAGCCTCGGGTTCGGTGCCTTCGAAGACGGTCCAGGCGACAGCCTGCATGCCCTTCTTCACCTGGGAAACGGGCATGATGGGGGGCTTGCCGATGCGCGGGCGTTCCATCGTCGCCGGAGTCTGCGCAAAGGTCACGGACAGAGACAGAAGTGCGGCTAAGGCCGCGGCGAACCGGAAACTCATGGAACCTCGAATGGGAAAAAGCTCCCTGATGATGTTCAGGGACTGCCTACATTATGACGTGGTTAACGGGACGTTTCGGTACCAGGGGCCGGATATATCCCGCCGGCGGAGGATTTCACAACTCCGGCTTCGACGGAGAGGCGGTAGCGGCCGGGGCCGCGACGCTCCCAGTCCTTCCAGCGAAAGCCGTGGCCGGCCCGGACGGGGCGGACGTCCATGGCGGGGATTTCGGCGGGCCGGCCGGGGGCGAGGCGGACCGGTTTGCGGAGACGGACGAGCCATGCGGCGCCTTCGCCCATGACCCGGGCCTGACCGCGATCGTCGAGCGCGACGGCGGTGCGTTCGTCGATGCCGATGCCGCGGACGTTGGAGCAGCGGTCTTCGGCACGGATGCGGCCGAGGAAGACGAGGAGGCGGCCCATGCGGTCGCGGGCGGCGAAGTGGCTGTCGGTGATGAGGCACTCGAGGCCGGGGATAGAGAGGAGGCCGCGGAAGAGGGCGACGCGCTTGTCGAACGGGTCGGCGAGGGCTTGCGGCGTGGTGACGGTATCGAACTCGGCGGAGAAGGCGTACTGGCTGAGGATGGCGAGGCCGGCGCTCGTTCCGCCGACGGGGACGCCGCGGCGGATGGCGTCGTTGAGGGCCTGCTGAACGGGAGAACCGCGCCAGAGTCGGACGTAGTTCCACTGGTCACCGCCGGCGAAGAAGATGGCCTCGGCGCGGCGGATTTTGTCGAGGACGAAGGGCGCGGTGGCGGCTTCGGGAGATTGGAAGACGATGGTCTCGACGGAGTTGACGGGGGCGAGTTCCTGGAAGTAGCGATGGTAGCCGTCGGCGCCGGAGCCACGGAGAACGAGGATGTCGCCGCCGCCGGCGCGGGCGAGGAACCAGCGGAAGGCGGAATCGACGTCCTTGCCACCGCCGGCGAGGAGGACTCCGGGGGTGACGGGCGGGGAGACGTCGGCCGGGTCGCCGGAGATGTAGTAGCGGTAGCCGGACTGGGCGTGTAGGCCGGCGATGGTGAACAGCAGCAGGGCGGCGCGACGCACTAGACCTTCTCCGGCACCGCGTAGGGGGCGCGGTAGGCGCGGCGGAGGAGGGCGTCGGCGGCCTTGTCGTTGACGAAGCGGCCGGTCTTACTGTCGAAGTGGACCATGCGGCCGACGCGCTGGCTGATGTTGGCGAAGTGGGCCAGGGCGGAGGATTTGTGGAGTTCCTCGGGGCCGGCGTGGAGGTCGGCGGCGCGGCGGGTGCGGAGGGCGCGGACGAAGTTCTCGACGTGGCCGGTGGTTTCGATGGTGCCGGAGCCGACTTTGGAGGGGCCTTTCTTGCGGTCCTTGCCGAGGAAGACGTGATAACTGGAGTAGTCCGGGATGATCATGTAGCCTTCGGTGCCGATGAAGATGACGCCGACGACGTTGCGTTGGTCGAGGAAGGGGAATTCGGCGCCCATGCCGGCTTCGGTGTTGGTGAAGCCGCCCCGGGTTTCGAAAGAGACCATCACGTCGCGGCCGGCCCATTCGAAGAGCATGGACTGGACCTGCGGGGTGGGCTGGCCGTCCTGGTGGACGTAGGCGCCGCCCATGGAGACGACTTTGGAGGGGTGGTCCTTGAGGTCGAGAGCCCAGCGGATGATGTCGAGTTCGTGGACACCCTGATTGCCGATTTCGCCGTTGCCGTAGTCCCAGGCGAGGTGCCAGCCGTTACCTGAGGAGCCATAGAGGGATTTGGAGAAGGGAATGGCGGGCGCGGGGCCGAGCCACTTGTCCCAATCGAGGCCGGCGGGCGGCGGGTCCGCGGTGATCTTGGGGACTGAACCGCGGTATTTGAACGCCACGCCGCGGGCGAGATAGACCCGGCCGATGACGCCTTCCCGGATCTTCTGCACGGCTTCGACGATATTGGCGCTGGAGCGGTTCTGGGTGCCGTGCTGGACGAGGCGGTTGTACTTCGTCGCGGCGGCCATGACCTGCAGGCCTTCCCAGTAGTTGTAGGTGCCAGGTTTTTCGCAGTAGACGTCCTTGCCGGCCTGGCAGGCCCAGATGGTGCCGAGGGCGTGCCAGTGGTTGGGGGTGGCGAAGGCGATTGCGTCGATGTTCTTGTCGTCCATGACGCGGCGCATGTCGTCGACCATCTGTGGCGTTCTGCCGGAGAGCTTGCCGAAATCGTTGGCGCGCTCGCGAAGGAGGCCGGCGTTGACGTCGCAGAAGGCGGCGAGTTCGACGTTCTGGGAGGCGGCGATTTCGTGGAAGCCGCGCACGAGGTCGCGGCCGCGGCCGCGGAGGCCGACGAGGGCGACGCGGATACGGTCGTTGGCGCCGCGGGGATTGGCGGCGAAGGCGGGCGCGGCAAGGGCGCCGAGGAAGCGGCGGCGATCGGTCGGCATGCCCGTATCTTATCCCGCCGTGGCGCCGAGTCGGGTAACGATGAAGACGCCGGTGAGCGCGAGGAGCCCGCCGACAAGCAGGCTGGCGGTGAGCGGTTCGCCGAAGATCCAGCCGCTGAGCGCGATGCCGGCGACCGGGACGAGGAAGGAGAACATGGACAGCGTGCCGGCGGAGTGTTTCTTGAGCAGTTCGGCCCAGACGATGAAGCAGATGCCGGCGACGATGAAGCCCTGGTAGGAGATGGCGGCGACGGCCTGCCAGGTGACGTGGCCGTAGACCATGGGCTCGGAGACGGCGGCGATGGCGAGGAAGAGTGGGACGGACCAGGCCATCTGCCAGACGACGGCGCGGGCGGGATCGACATGCTGGACGAGCCAGCGGGTGTAAACCTGGCGGTAGCCGAGAAGAAAGGCCGAAAGCACCATAAGCAGATTGCCGAGCAGCGGGCGGGGCGCCAGGCGGGGCGGGGCGTTGCCGATGGTGAGGACGACGAGGCCGGCGATGGCGACGGCGAGGCCGAGTACACGGACGCCGGTGAGCCGGTCCTCCATGCCGGGGCCGCGCCAGAAGTGGCCGACGATGTTGGCGAAGACGGCGTAGGAGTTGAGGATGACGACGCCGTAGGAGGGCGACGTCATGGCGGAGGCGGAGTTCAGCAGGCCGATCTGGGCGGTGAAGAGGACGCCCAGATAGAACAGCGGCTTCCATTCTTTGCGGGAGGGCCGGATGGCGACGCCGTGCCACCACGACCACGCGGCGACGACGGCGACGCCGACGGCCATGCGCCAGAAGGCGCTCCAGAGTGGCGGGACGCTATCGACGCCGACGCGGATGGAAACGAGGTTGCCGCCCCAGAGGATGGAGACGAGGACGGCCAGAAAAAAGGTGCGCGGGCCGATAGGCTCGCGCACCGCTGTCGTTTCGGAAGAACTTCGCAAGCGGCCATTTTACCGCGCGGGTTCGATGGCCGCGACGGTGATGGGGACCTGCGCTTTGTAGACCGGCTTGCCGGCGGTGGTGAGCCAGGCTTCGAGGGTGTATTCGCCGGGTTTCAGGTCGAGTTCCTCCGTGACAGTCCAGTTCTTTTCGCCGGTGACGGTGATCTCCGACACGACGGCGGGGAAGAGGCGGGTGGCGGACCAGAAGTAGACGGTGTCGCCGGCCTCGTTGCGGATGGCGAAATCGAAGAGCTGGCCGGAGTTGAACTGCAGCTTGAGCGGTTCGCGGGTCCAGTTCTCGAGCGTCATGCGGAGGTTGATGATGGCGCGGGAGGCGTAGGTCTTCTGGTCGAGGTTGATGCGGAAGCTGTACTCGCCGCTGGTGACGACGGAGGCGTTGCCGATGCGGGCGTAGGTGAGCTGGTAGCGGCGGGGGCCGGCGATGGACTGGTAGGTACGGCGGGCGAGGCCGAGGCCGGGGAGATAGAGATCCTCGGTGACGCCGGCGTCGGCGCAGGAGGCGGCGCCGTAGGTGACGCGGATGCCGTCGGACCAGACGCGGTCGAGGATTTCGACGGAGGCTTCGCGGGATTCGACGCGGGCGCGGCCGGTGCAGTTGTCGAAGGCGGTGGGGTAGGAGGCGCCGGTCTCGGCGGTGAAGTCGGCCCACAGCGATTCGGAGCCATCGGGGTTGGATTGGACGAGTTTGTTGTCCTCGGTCATCCGGATGCGGGCGAGGTCGCCCTGGATGCCGCGATAGACGAAGTATTCCTTTTCGTTGATGGTTTCGGTGCGCAGGACCTCGGCGACGCGCAGTTCGCGGACCGGCCCCTCGTTGACGCGATAGATCCACTGGTTCCCGACCTGAAGCGGGAAATACTGGGCCTGAGCGAGGCCCGCGGCGAGCATAAAAAGCAAATAACGCATGAAGACAAACTGCTCCTTTCTTCATTAAAGGCGACAAGGGGCAAAAGGGTAGCTCAAACGGAGCGAATGTTTACAGAGAGCGCGTTTTGGGGTGCACGCGATATGCTAGTGACATTCCAGTGTCTTGCTTTGGGGCACAATCCATCACGAATAGGAACGAAATATGACCCGGTTGGGTGAAGGCGCCGTCCTGGGCGCCATGGCGGCGGCGGTAGCGCCGCGCCGCGAGAACGGCCATACGATCGATATCAGTCTGGCCCTCGATATTGTGGATTTTGTCAATGAACGGGGAGTGAAAGGCGTCGCGGTGCTGGGGGCCACGGGCGAGTTCATCCACTACGACAGCGAAGAGCGGATGCGGCTGGCGATGATGGCGGTGCGCCGCAGCCGGACGCCGATCATCGTGAACGTGTCGCATTCGACCGTGGAAGGCGCGGTGGCGCTGGCGCGGAACGCGACCGAGGTGGGCGCGACGGCTCTGTTGCTGATGCCGCCGCACTTTTTCCGGCACAGCCAGGAGAACATCATCGCCTATTACGCAGAGTTCGCCCGCCAGGCGTCCGACGCCGCGCCGACGCTGCTCTACAACCTGCCGTTCTTCACCAACGGGATGGAGCCGGCGACGGCCTGCGCGATTCTCGAGACGGGCGCGTTCGCGGGGATCAAGGATTCGAGCGGGAATACGGAGCTCTTCGACGCGCTCTACGCCTTGCGGCAGCGCATGCCGTTCCGGTTGCTGCTGGGCAACGACCGGTTGCTGGCCTCGCACCGCGCCAAGGCCGACGGCGTGATCAGCGGTTGCGCCTGTGGCATTCCGGAGCTGATCACGGCGATCGACCGCGCGGCGACGCGCGGTGACGTCGACGCGCTGGCGCGGCGCGGGGCGCTGCTCGACGCGTTCATCCAGAAGATCGATGCATTCCCGACGCCGTTCGGGATTCAGTTGACGCTGGCGGCGCGCGGGTTCAAGAAAGCGGCTCCGCCGCTGCCGTTGGGTCCGGTGGCGCGGCGGCACGCCGACGAGTTCGCGGATTGGTTCCGCGGGTTCGAGGCGGCGATGCTCGACGAGTGCCGCGGCCAATAATGGAGTCATGAAGCATGACGTGGACGGCTTCCGGCGCGCGGCGGCGGAAGCCTCGGAGTGGATCGCCCGGTACTTGAGCGATCCGGGCGTGTACCGGGTGAACCCGGACGTGCGGCCCGGCGAGCTGATGGACCGGTTGCCGGCCTCGGGTCCGGAGGCGGGCGAGCCGCTGGCGGCGATTCAGGCCGATTTCGAGCGGCTGATCCTGCCGGCGGTGACGCACTGGAACCACCCGCGGTTCTTCAACTATTTTGCGTGCAGCGGGTCGGTGCCGGGGGTGATCGCCGACATGCTGGCGGCGTCGCTGAACACGAACGGGTTGAACTGGGTGGCGTCGCCCGCGGTGGCCGAACTGGAGCAGGTGGCGCTGGGATGGCTGCGGGAGTGGATGGGGCTGAGCCCGGACTACTTCGGCGAAATCTTCGATACGGCGTCGATCAGCAGCCTGCACGCGTTTCTGGCCGCGCGCGAGTGGGTGGACCCGGAAATCCGGTTGAACGGGATGACCCGGCCGCTGACGGCCTACTGCTCCGACCAGGCGCACTCGTCGATCGACAAGGCGGCGATCGCGGCCGGCTTCGGGCTGCGGAACCTGCGGAAGATTGCGAGCGACGAGGGGTTCCGGATGCGGCGGGAGGCGCTTCGGGAAGCGATGGCGGCCGACCGGGCGGCGGGGTTGACGCCGTGCTGCGTGGTGGTCACCGCGGGGACGACGTCGACGACGAGCGTGGATCCGCTCGAGCCGATTCTCGACGTGGCGGCCGCATACAACGCCTGGGTGCACATCCATGCTGCATACGCGGGAGCGGCGGCGCTGCTGCCGGAGTTCGAGTGGGTGCTGCGGGGCAACGGGCGGGCGCACTCGCTGGTCGTGAATCCGCACAAGTGGCTGTTCACGCCGATGGACTGCAGCGCGTTTTACTGCCGGTATCCGGAGATTCTGCGGCGGTCGTTCACGATCACCCCGGAGTATTTGCGGACGACGGGCGACGCGCGGGAGGTAAGCCTGATGGACTATGGCGTGCCGCTGGGCCGGCGTTTCCGGGGGCTGAAGCTGTGGTACGTGCTGCGGTACTTCGGCCGGAACGGGTTGCAGGAGTTGCTGCGCGGGCACATCGCGATGGCGTCGGAGCTGGCTGAATGGATCGGCGCGGAGCCGGGGTTTGCGCTGGCCGCGCCGGCGCCGTTTTCCACGGTGTGTTTCCGGCTGGAGGGCGACGAGAGCCGGACACGGGCGCTTGTGGCGGCGATCAACGCTACGGGGCGGTTCTTCATCTCGCAGACGGTGCTGAAGGGACGGTATGCCGCTCGTGTGGCGATCGGAAACCTGGCGACCGGGCGGGAGGACGTCGAGGCGCTGTGGTCGGAGATTCGGCGGGTGGCGGCGACGGTCTAGCTGGCGGTTTCCACGCGCAGTTCGCCGGCGTGGCGGCGGAGACGATCGAGTTCGGAGCGGAGCAGAAGCAGGGAGTGGCGCATGGCTGCGGCGTCACCGCGTTCGGCGGCGTCGGCGATGCGGCGGGCGCGGTCGGCGACCGGGTTGGCGGCGATGCGGCGGGCGGAAGCCTGAATGGTGAGGGCCTCGGTGGAGACGGACCGCAGTTCTCCGGAGGTTACGGCCGCCTGCAGCCGGTCGAGCCGTTCCTGAGCCAGTTGCAGGAAGAGATTGACCATGTCGCCGACCATTTGAGGCGGGCCCTCGCAAAGCTGATCGTGCAGTCGCGGATCGATCGGGGCGGGTTCGAGCGGGTTGGGCGCCTTGCGGCGGGACGGGGCGCTGGTTCCTACGAAGGAGTCGAGGACCTGGTAGAGGTCGGCGGAGTTGACGGGCTTCGACAGGTAGGCGTCCATGCCGGCGGCCAGACAGCGTTCCTGGTCGCCGTTCATGGCGTGGGCAGTCATGGCGATGATCGGTATATTCCGCCAGCGCTCGGTGGCGCGAATGCGCCGGGTAGCCTCGAGACCGTCCATAACCGGCATCTGTACGTCCATCAGGATGGCTTTGAATTCGTACTGCTCGAGCATCGCGAGGGCCTGACTGCCGTTGGTGGCGGTCTCCATCCGGTAGCCCTTGCGCTGCAAGAGGCCGCGGATCACCTTCTGGTTGACGAAGTTGTCCTCGACGATGAGAACCAGCGCGTTTGCGTCGGTGGCGGGTTGTTCGCGGCTGGGTTCGGCTTCGCTGGCCGGTGCGGATACGGAGACGGCGAACGGCAGGCGTGCAAGGAACTCGCTGCCGCGGCCGACTTGGCTCGAGACGCTCAGCGTGCCGCGGAAAAGTTCGACGAGGTTCTTGGTGATGGCGAGGCCGAGGCCGGTGCCGCCGAATTTGCGGGAGATGCTTCCGTCGGCCTGTGTGAATTTGTCGAAGATCTGCGGCAGTTTGTCGGCGGGGATGCCGGTGCCGGTGTCGCGGACGGAGATGATGAGTGTGGCCGAATCCGGTTCCGCCGCGGGCTCCGCATTGACCTGGACGTCGATGTGCCCGGAGGTCGTGAACTTGACGGCATTCCCGATCAGGTTGTTGAGGATCTGACGGAGCCGGAGCGGATCGCCTTCGAGCATCTCGGGAACGCTGTCGTCGAGGCGCAGTCGCAGATCGACGCCGTTCTGCCGCGCCTTGATCTGGTGCGGCCGCACACACTCACGCAGGTGCCCGCGAATGGAGAACGGAATCTGCTCGAGTTGCAGGTGGCCGGACTCGATCTTGGACAGGTCGAGGATGTCGTTGAGGATCGCGAGCAAGGTGAGCGCGCTGCGCTGCGCTGTGACGAGTTGTTCCCGTTGATCCGGTTCCAGCGGGCTGTCGAGGACGAGTTCGATCATTCCGAGGATGCCGTTCATGGGCGTCC
>CAYMTH010000010.1:16937-23941 GCA_964393235.1 uncultured Solibacteraceae bacterium
AGCTCGTGGGACATGTTGGCGAGGAACTCGGTTTTCGCTTTATTCGCCGCAAGCGCGTGGTCCATCGCCTTTTCGAGTTCCTCGGTGCGGACGCGGATCCGGTCCTCCAACTGTTCCTGGTGCTCGCGGATGACCTGCTGGTTCGCCTCGAGCGCTTCCACCATCTGGTTGAAACTGCGGGCGATGTATTCGATCTCGTCTCCGGTCCGGCGATAGCGGACGCGCTCCAGCCGCCCTTCGCGAACAGCCTGGAGGCCCGACTGCACCGCCTGCAGCGGGTGCACCAGCAGGCGCGTGGTGATCCACGACAGCGCTCCGGCGATCAACAGCACGATGCCGAACAGCAGCGCGCTTTTGCCGATGCTCAGATTGCCGTTGGCGACATCGTATGCCACGACCACAAGCACCACCCAGAGAAGCAGCGCCGACGTGAACAGAAAGAATTTTGTGGCAAGGGACCGGTGTCGCACCGGCTCAGGACTGAGCATTGGGACTCGGGAAAGATCAATGATCTTCAATCACTTATCGGCAATTCGGGGAACAAACGTTATACCGTTCCGCCCTCATTTGGGACAATGGAGCGATATGGGATCCCCCTCCTCTTCCCGCCTGGCTACGTCGCTTTGTGGCGTGCCGATGCGGAATCCCGTGCTGGCGGCGTCGGGCACATTTGCCTATGCCGTTGAGTTTGAACGGATTGTCGATCTCGAAAAGTTGGGCGGCATCGTCGTCAAAGGTCTGTCTCGCGAACCGATGGACGGCAACAAGCCGCCGAGGATCTGGGAGGCCGAGGCGGGGATGATGAATGCGATCGGGCTCCAGAATATCGGGGCGCGGGCCTTCGTCAAAGAGAAGCTGCCGGGCATCCGGCGGATTTCGACGCCGGTCTTCGCCAACGTGTTCGGCTACTCCATCGAGGATTACGAGGAGGTCATCCGGATTCTCGACGGCGAAGACGGTCTCGCCGGTTACGAGTTGAATGTGTCGTGCCCGAACACGAAGCACGGCGGCATCTTCTTTTCGAACGATCCGGCGCTGCTCGGCACGGTGGTGAGCCGGGTGCGGGCGCTGACGAAACGGCCGGTGATCGTGAAGCTGTCGCCGAACGTGGCGAAGATCGAACCGCTGGCGCAGGCGGCCGAGAGCGCCGGCGCCGATGCGGTGAGTCTGGTGAACACCTTCATCTCGCTCGCGATCGACGCGCGCACCCGCCGGCCGCGGATCGGCAACAACTTCGCCGGGCTGTCCGGACCGGCGATCAAGCCGATTGCGCTGCGGCTGGTCTACGAGGCGGCGCGAGCCGTGAAGATCCCGGTGGTGGGGTTGGGCGGGAGCGCGACCGGTGAGGCCGCCGCCGAATTCCTGATCGCCGGCGCGACGGCGGTGGAGGTGGGGACGGCCACGTTCTGGGATCCGAACTCGCCGGTGCGCATCGCGGCCGAGCTCGACGGCTTCTGCCGCGCGGAA
This sequence comes from uncultured Solibacteraceae bacterium, assembly GCA_964393235.1. Classification (GTDB taxonomy): domain Bacteria; phylum Acidobacteriota; class Terriglobia; order Bryobacterales; family Bryobacteraceae. Next base: position 18,405 of record CAYMTH010000010.1, read on the forward strand.
AAGATCGCGTCGGTAAAGGAACTGACGGGTTCGCTGCGGCTAAACTAGGGAATCATGGCTCAAAAACTCGTCATCGCCACCGACGGCGCCCCGAAGGCGATTGGCCCCTATTCGCAGGCGATCGTCTATGGAGGTACTGTCTACTGCAGCGGGCAGATCCCGCTCGACCCGGCTACGAATCAAATCGTTGAGGGCGGCGTCGCCGAGCAGACCGCCCGCGTGCTCGAAAACCTCAAGGCGGTGCTCGAAGCGGCCGGATCGTCGCTCGACCGGGTGCTGAAAACCACGGTGTTTCTGAAGGATATTGGCGAATTCGCCGCGATGAATGAGGTGTACGGCCGCTACTTTCACGTCAATCCGCCGGCGCGGGCGACGGTGGAAGCGGCGCGGCTGCCGCGCGACTCCCGCGTCGAAATCGAGTGCGTCGCCGCGCTCGACTAGATCCTACTTTTCGTGCACCGAGAACTGCGGCTGCGGGTCGTTTAGCTTGATTTCGACCGTCTTTTCTTCTTCCGCGATGTCGAAGATCTGCCCGAACGTCTGCAGCCCCTTGGCGATCACCTGGATCTGAATCTTCCCCTGCGGAATCGCGGGCATGGCGGCCACGCCGTCCTGGTTCGTCCGCATCTGGTAGGTGGTCATGATCTTCTTGCCGAGCTTGATCGCCGACCGGCCTTCCACGAACCGCACGATCACGCTGGCGCGTTCCACCGGCTTGTCGTTCGCGGCCTTCCGAACTTCCACCCGGATCTTGGTCATGGGCGGATCCGCGAGGACAGGAAGCGCCGTCGCCAAAAGAGCAGCCAGGAAAAGCGTACGCGTCATCATACTCTCCCTATTTTATGTCGGGAAGAAGGAACCTGGCGGGACGGCCGAGCGCCGCGGCCGTAAATTCGGCGGCTTTGTAACCGCTGCGGACCGCGCCTTCCATCGTCGCGGGCCAGCCGGAACGGGTCCAGTCGCCCGCCAGCCACAGGTTGGCGAGGCGCGTTTGCGGTTCCGGGCGGTGGCGCTCGAGGCCCGGAACGGCGGAAAACGTCGCGCGGGCTTCCTTAACGACGTGGGCCTTAACTAGCGTCGCCGAGCGCACGGCGGGCAGGAATTCGCCCAGTTCCCGCACGGTGAGGTCGATCACCTGCTGGCGCGGCATCTCGAGCAGTTCCTTCGAGGCGCTGATGACCAGCTGCAGATAGCGGCCATCCTCTTTGTTGAAAAACCACTGGATGTGGCGGTCGAGCAGGGTGGCGTTGTCCATGTCGGTCACCGGACGGTCGAACCAAAGGTGCACGCCGGTGATCGAGGAGTGGGTGAAGGGCGCCGTGTCGATGCCGGCCTCGGGGAACAGGCCGCCGGCGCGTTCGAACGGGACGGCCGAGATGTAGTGCCGGGCTTCGTGGGTCGTGCCGCCGCTGACGATCCCCGTGACGCGCCCGTCCTCGACGATTACCTTCTCGACCGGCGCGCGCAGCCGAAGCTCGACGTTGGGCATACTACGCCACGCGCCGGAGCCGTATAGGTCCCCGAGCGGGACGTTGGGCACGCCCATTTCGTAGGAGTCGCTGGTGGCCAGGAAGCCGAGGCGGATCACCTGGAACCCATGGCTGGCGGCCATGCGGTCGAGTTCCTCGTTGATGGCGCTGACGAGTACCTGGCGCCAGAACCGCTCGATGGCGTTCGGCGTCTGGCGCTGTTCCCGCAGCCAGTCGAGCATCGAGATGTCGTCGGCGTCCTTGCGCTGGCCGCCAAAAAGAATGGCCAGAAACGCGCGCCCGATGGCGATCTTGTCACCGAGGCTGAGGAAGGGAAGCGAGAGGAACGATTCGGTGAAATGCAGCGGCGCCGGAAGGATGCCGCGGCGGAAGATCGAGATGCGCCCGCCGGGCTCCATAAAGGGGATCTCGCGGTAGAACTTCACCTTGTCCTCGACGCCCATGCGCCGGTAGAAATCCAGCAGGTTGACGCAGCAGCGCAGCAGCACGTGCTGGCAGTTGTCGATCACCTCGGCGTCGGGGAGCGAGTAGGACGTTGCACGGCCGCCCAGGAACGGGCGCGATTCAAACAGCGTCACCGAAGCGCCGGCGCCGCCTAGCGCGGCCGTCGCGGCCAAGCCGGCCAGCCCGCCGCCGATCACAATCACATCCGTCATGCCGCGTTAGCGACAGGTAACCGCGAACGCTTTCCGCCGCCTCCACCTGACGTGCCGAAGGCGATCAGGGCGCAGATGATCAGGTAGGCAACGTAGGTGATGTCGGAAAGGTCCATGCGAATCTCTAGACGTCAGTATGGAACTTCAGCACCACCCCGGCAATCGTTAGTGGTTCCAGTACCCTTGCAACCATCCTACTATGGCGCCGAGGATTCCACCAACCACGGGGAAGCTAGCCAGGGCCAGCAGAAGCCGGTAAGTCCAACTCCACGAGGCATTTCGGAAGATCAGCCAGACCTGCAGCCCGAACACTGGTACCATGCTCACCACAAAGCCTATTCCCCCATGGGTACACCAGGGACAATGCGGCCCGTGATGGTGCTTGATATTGCAATGGTCCGCGGCCGCCCCCCAAAGGTACTGGCAGCCGCAACCGAACAGCCAGCCGCAAAAACTGATGGCAAAGAGCGCCGTAAATGCGAAAACCGCGGCGTAAAGCGCGATTTTCAGCGGTTTACGCACCGATTGGCCTTCGCCCGGCCATGCAGCCGGATGGCGTTCTCAATCAGGTGCAGACCGCAGTCGCCTTCGAGCGTCAGCAGGGATTCAGGGTGGAACTGGACCGCCTCGATCGGCAGTTCGCGGTGCCGGACGCCCATGATGATGCCGTCCTCGCTTTCCGCCGTCACCTCGAGCGCGGCCGGGAGCTTCTCCGGCAGCGCGTAGAGCGAATGATACCGGCCCACACGAATCACCTCCGGCAGCCCGGCGAAGACGCCCTTGTGGAAATGGCGGACCTTGGACGGCTTCCCGTGCATGGGGTAGTCCAGGACGCCCAACTCGCCTCCGAACGCCTCCACGATGCCCTGCAGGCCCAAACAGACGCCAAATACGGGGTAGCCTGCCCGCGCCGCGAACTGGACCAGCTTCGGTACACCGAAATCGGCCGGGCGGCCGGGGCCGGGGCTGACCAGGATGAGATCCGGGTTGATCTCGTCGATCAGCGATTCGGGGATGCCCGAACGGTAGGTGACCACCTCGGCCCCGGTCTGGCGGGCGTAGTTGGCCAGGGTCTGGATGAAGCAGTCGTCGTTGTCGACGAGCAGCATCTTGATCCCCTCGCCCACCGGCGCGACTTTCGCCTGTTGTTCGTCCTTTTTCTTGCCGGCCATGGCGCGGAAGAAACCGGTCGCCTTGATGCGGGTCTCCTGCTCTTCGGCGGCCGGTTCGGAGTCGTAGAGCAGGGTGGCGCCGGCCGGATAGGTGGCGTAGCCGTCCTTGAGGTGGACGGTGCGGATGGTGATACCGGTGTTGATATCGCCGTTGAGCGACAGCATCCCGATGGCGCCGCCGTACCAGCCGCGAGCGTCCTTCTCGAGGTTCTCGATGGCCTGGGACGCCGCCTTCTTCGGCGCGCCGATGAGCGTGACGGCCCACATGTGGGACAGGAACGCATCGATGGCGTCGAAGCCGGGCATCAGAATGCCCTCGACGTGGTCGACCGTATGGAACAGGCCGACGTAGCTTTCGATCAGGCGGCGGCCGATGATCTTCACCGAGCCCGGTACGCAGACGCGCGACTTGTCGTTCCGGTCGACGTCGGTGCACATCGTGAGCTCCGACTCTTCCTTCGCCGAGACGAGCAGCTGTTTGATGTTTTCCGAATCGACCATCGGGTCGCCGGTGCGCCGCGCCGTGCCGCTGATCGGGCAGGTCTCGACGCGCGGCCCCTCGACGCGGACGAACATCTCCGGCGAGGCGCCGATGAGCTGTTCCTCGCCGAGTTGAAGAATGAACTCGTAGGGCGACGGGCTGGCCTGCTGGATCGTCTCAAACAGCTTCGACGGGCTGCCCGAGTAGGTGGTCTTGAAGCTCTGCCGCAGCACGACTTCGTAGAAATCGCCCTGCTTCATGCCCTTCTGCACCGTGCGCACGTTGGCCATGTACTCTTCGGGCGTATGGTCGCTGGTGATGGGGGTGGGCTTGCGCCGCGGGGCCTTGTGGACCACGGCCCCTTCGCGCGGCAGGCCGGCGGTGGAAAGCCCGTCGAGCGCGAAATCATACTGGAAGCGCTCGATCTGCTCCTTCTTGCGGTCCATGTAGTAGATGTCGTCGCAGAAGAAGAGATGGAGGTCCTTCTTGCCGTCGCGGGGCAGACGGAGCTGGATCGGGTCGAACTGGAAGAGCAGGTCGTAGCCGAAGGCGCCGACGAGAGAAAGGCGCGAGTCGTCCGGGTGGCGGAACTCTTCGACTAGCGCGCGCAGCATTGAGAACACCGACGGCTGCTTCGAACGTTCTTCCTCTGGGAAGAACGGCGGTAGCGGCTTCAGCGTGGCGCGGATGCCCCCGTCGAGCTTGAACTCTTCCCAGAAATCCTTGCCCGCGAGCGCCTTAGCAAACATCTGGCACAGCACTTCGCCGCGCTTGTTAAGAGGGTTGAACTCGACCTTGCGTCCGGAGGATACGATTTCAACGGGCGGAGTGATGGCCGCGATATCCCATCGCGAATACCGCCCGGGATACTCGTATCCCGAGGAGAGGTAAAAACCGCGGAACCGGTCGAGCTTCCGGAGTAAAGGCGCGAGGCCCCGCCGGTACGGGGCCTTGCTCAAATTCCGGCTGACCGCGATCCCGCTTTTCGTCTCGTAGCGGAGGATTCGCATGGTGCTTCCTCCTAGGGTAGCAAGCCGCTACGCCGGAGTGTCTTTGTACTGGGCCTGCAATTTGCTCAGCCGGACCTTCAACTCGGCGATGATTTTCTGATACGCCGGATCGCTGTAGGCGTTGCGAAGCTCCTTGGGGTCCTTCTGCAGATCGTAGAACTCCCACTCGGGCGGCGTGTCTCGGTCCACCGCGCCGGCCGCGCCCAGCGCCTTGCCGTAGAAGTAGATCAGCTTGTACCGTTCGGTGCGGATGCCGTAGTGCGCCGTGACGTCGTGCCCGCCGCCCAGGTGCATCCAGTAGCGGTAGTACATCTCCTTCCGCCACGTCTTTGGCGTGCGGCCTTCGAGCAGCGGCCGCAGGCTCGCCCCCTGCATCTCCTTCGCCACGGGCGCGCCGGCGGCGTCGAGGAAGGTGGGCGCGAAGTCGAGGTTGAGCGCCATGTCCTTGCTCACCGAGCCAGGCTTGGTACGCCCCGGCCAGCGGACCAGGAACGGCGTGCGCAGGCACTCTTCGTACATGAATCGCTTGTCGTACCAGCCGTGGTCGCCCAGGAAGAAGCCCTGGTCGGAGTTGTAGATGACGATCGTGTCGCCGGCGATCTTGTCTTCGTCGAGGTAGTCGAGCACGCGGCCCACGTTGTCGTCGACCGACTGCACGCAGCGCAAATAGTCTTTGATGTAGACCTGATAGGCCCACTTGGGCAGCGCGTTGCCCTCCGGGCCCGCCG
>CAYMTH010000011.1:0-9829 GCA_964393235.1 uncultured Solibacteraceae bacterium
TGATGAAAAAAATGGGGACACTCGCGGCAGGCACCATTTTTCTGGTGGCGGCGCCCGCGCGGGTGGTGAAGATTGAGACGGCGCCGGCGGCGATCGAGCTCCGGGGCTCCGGGGCCGGGCAGCAGATGCTCGCCATCGCCACCTACGCCGACGGGACCCAGGGCGATGTGACTGCCGAGGTTACCTGGAAGGCCGGGAACCCGGGCGTGGCGAAGATCGAGGGCGGGCGCGTCGCCGCGGTCACCGACGGGGCCACGACGGTCGAGGCGGTGCTGGGCGGCGTCACGGCGCGGTCGAAGGTCCGGGTGGCGGAATCGGCGAAGGCGCGGCCGTTCGCGTTCGCGCGGGACATCTCGGCGATTCTGACCAAGCGCGGCTGCAACAGCTCGGCGTGCCACGGGGGCGTGAAGGGCCGGGGCGGGCTGAAGTTCTCCGCCAACGCGCTCTACCCGAAAGACGATTTTGAATGGATCACCAAGGGCGGCACGTACCAGGTGCTCACCTCCGAGGTGAAGGGCGAACGGGTGCCGCGCATCGATCTGCAGAACCCGGAAAAGAGCCTGTTCCTGACCAAGCCGGCCATGATCGTCCCGCACGGGGGCGGGAAGCGGCTGGAAAAGGACTCGGAAGACTACCGCACGATCCTCGAATGGGTGAAGGCCGGGGCGCCGTTCGGCAGCGAGGGCGCCGCCGCCAAGTTGATCGGCTTGACCGTGTATCCGCCGATGGTCACCGTCCCGGTGGACGGGAAGCAGCGCGTGATCGTCACCGGCAAGTTCGATGACGGACATACGGAAGACTTTTCGAACCAGGTGCTGTTTTCGTCCAACAACGGCGACGTGGCGACGGCCGGGCCGGACGGGACCATCCGCGGCAAGGCGCTCGGCGAGACGGCCGTGCTGATCCGCGCGGCGGGCCAGGTGGCGAGCGTCGGCGTGGGCGTCATCGGACCGCCGGTGGCGAGCTATCCGGTTGTCGCGCGGGCGAACTTCATCGACGACCACATCTTCGCCAAGGTCAAGAAGTTTCATCTTGTCCCTTCCGAACTGGCCGACGACGGCGAGTTTCTGCGGCGCGTGTGCCTGGACCTGACCGGCACGCTGCCGCCGGTGGAACGAGTGCGGGAGTTTCTGGATTCGAAGGACCCGAAGAAGCGGGAGAAGGTGGTGGACGCGCTGATCGGGTCGCCGGAGTTTGTCGACTACTGGACGTTCCGGTTCTCCGACCTCTACCGGGTGGCGATCTTCGCCAACGGGCTGACGCCGAAGTTCAGCCAGAAGTACTGGGAGTGGATCCGGGACAACGTGGCCTCGAACCGGCCGTACGATGAGGTCGCCCGGGAGCGGCTGTCGGCGCAGGGCTACGGCGCGGCGTCGCGGCACTTCATCCCGTACAACCAGATCGGCGCGCCGGCGGACGTGATGGCCGAGGAGGTCCGGGTGTTCTTCGGGCGGCGGCTGGACTGCGCGCAGTGCCACAACCACCCGTACGAGAACTGGAGCCAGGATCAGTTCTGGGGCATGGCCGCGTTCTTCGGCCGGCTGTTCAAGGCCGGGCCGGTGGTGTTCGATCATCCGACGAACATGGACTGGAGCTCGAAGGACGTCGACGGGAAGGTGGAGATCACGCACCCGCGGACGAAGGCGGTGGTGAAGCCGGCGCTGCTGGACGCCTCGAAGCTCGAGGTGGCCGACGACGGGAACCCGCGGAAGGAGCTGGCGAAGTGGATGACGGCGCACCCGTATTTCGCCGAGGCGACGGTGAACCGGATCTGGGGCTATTTCTTCGCGCGAGGGATCGTGGACCCGGTGGACGACTTCCGGTCGACCAACCCGGCGACGCATCCGGAGCTGCTGGCGGCGCTGGGGGCGGATTTCCAGAAGAACGGGTACGACCTGCGGAAGCTCATGAAGACGATCGTGATGTCGCGCACCTATCAGCTGGCGCACCGGCCGAACGCGTCGAACAAGTCCGACGTGAGCAACTATTCGCATTCGCTGTCGCGGGCGATCGACGCCGAGGTGCTGCTCGACGCGGTGGTGTCGGTGACGGGGGTGCCGGAGACCTTTACGACGGCGGTGAGCGAGGGCGGCGCGGTGGGGCAGGCGCCGGCGCACACGCGGGCGATCAACCTGAAGGACCCGGACATGTTCTTCTCGCGGTTCCTGGAGCTCTACGGGCGGCCGAGCCGCGGAGCGATTCCGGAGCGGAGCGGGCGGCCGAACCTGGGCCAGGCGCTGCACATGCTGGCCGGGGCGACCTACGTGGAGCGGCTGGCGCGGCCGGATTCGCGGCTGCGGAAGGCGCTCGACCGGGGGGCGTCGAACGAGGCTATATTTGAAGAGTTCTACCTGGCGGCGCTGGCGCGGCGGCCGGAGAAGGACGAGTTGGCCGAATTGAACGAACTGGTTTCGAAGCGCGGCGACCGGGAGACGGCGCTGCGCGAGTTCGTTTGGGCGTTAATCAGTTCGCGGGAATTTGCGGAGAATCACTAATGGCACACCATTCGCGTCGGGACTTTTTGCGGGCGGGCTCGCTGGGCTTTCTGGGCATGGGGCTGCCGGGGTATCTGCGGGCGGCGCCGGCGTCGGGCGCGAAGGTCAAGTCCGTCATCCTGTTCTGGCTGGAGGGGGGCCCGAGCCACATCGACACGTGGGACCCGAAGGCGAACAGCAACTTCAAGCCGATCGACACGAGCGTGCCGGGGATTCAGATCTCCGAGCTGCTGCCGAAGATGGCGAAGAAGATGGACAAGTTCGCGCTGATTCGGAGCATGCACACGCGCGGGAACGACCATCCGCAGGCGACGCATTACGTGATCACGGGGCACGAGGTGAACCCGGCGATGCAGTTCCCGAGCATCGGGTCGATGCTGACGAAGGAGCTGGGGCCGCGGAACGCGGTGCCGCCGCATGTGCTGGTGCCGAAGTGGGACCGGGGGCGGCAGTATGAGGATTATTTCCGGGCGTCGTTCCTGGGCGGCGACTACGATCCGATGTGCATTCCGGATCCGGCGAAGCCGAATTTTCAGGTCACGGATTTGAGCTTGCCGAAGACGGTGTCGGAGGCGTCGGTGCATTCGCGGACGTCGTTCTTGAAGGCCGTCGACCGGAAGTACCGGGCGTTGAACGAGACGGCCGAGCACACGGACATGGACGCGTTCACGTCGCAGGCGATGAAGATGATTCTGACGCCGGCGGTGCGGGACGCGTTTGACCTGTCGAAGGAGCCGGAGAAGTTGAAGGACCGGTACGGGCGGGACTCGATCGGGCAGTCTTGTTTGCTGGCGCGGCGGCTGGTGGAGGCGGGGAGCGTGTTTGTGACGGCGGCGGGGTATCACGGGACGTCGTGGGACACGCATTCGAACAACGACGTGAGCCACCGGGACCGGCTGTGTCCGCCGCTGGACCGCACGCTGGTGACGCTGGTGGAGGATCTGGAGGAGCGGGGGCTGCTGGATTCGACGCTGGTGATTGCGATGGGAGAGTTTGGCCGGACGCCGAACATCAATCCGAATCTGGGGCGGGACCACTGGCCGAACTGCTGGTCGCTGGCGCTGGCGGGCGGCGGGATTAAGACGGGACAGGCGATCGGGACGAGCGACGAGCGCGGTGCGAATGTGACGTCGCGGGTGGTTTCGATGGGCGACTTGTATGCGACGGTGTATAAGTTGATGGGGGTGGATTGGACGAAGGAGATTATGTCTCCGATCGGGCGGCCGATTAAGATCGCCAATTCGCTGGAGGATAAGACCGGGGAGCCGGTGAAGGAGTTGTTGGGGTAGGGGACACCCATTCGCCATTCGCGAATCGCGAATATAGAATGGCCCTCAAGCCTCAGGATGTTTGCGTGGTGCTCAAGATTGCGGCAGGCGGGTCGCCCCGGCCGTCCTACTCGCGCCTGGCGACGGAACTGGCGATGAGTCCCTCCGAAGTGCATGCAAGCGTGAAGCGGGCGCAGGCGAGCGGCCTGTTGCACGGGCCGGCGTTCGGCGAGCGGCCGAATTACGCCGCCCTCGAGGAGTTCCTGCTTCATGGTCTGCGGTATGTGTTTCCAGCCGAACGGGGGGAGATGACGCGCGGGGTGGCTACCTCCTACGGCGGTCCACCGCTGCGGGGACAGATTGCTCCTACCGATGAACCGATTCCGGTTTGGCCGTGCGCGGAGGGCTCACAGCGGGGTCTGGCGTTGACACCCCTCTACCGGGGCGCCCCCGAGGCCGCGCTCCGGGACGAATCCTTCTACGAACTGCTGGTGCTGGTCGATGCGTTACGCGATGGCCGCGTCCGCGAGCGGCGCATCGCGGAGGCGGAGTTGCACCGGCGGCTGCGCAAGGGCCAACGTGCGAACGAATCTTGAGCAATTGCTGGCCACAGTGGAATCGCTGCGGCCCCTGCTTCCGGACCTGGTCTTTGTCGGGGGAGCCGTGACCGGATTGCTCGTAACGGACGCGGGAGCCGGTGCGCCCCGGACGACGTTGGATGTGGATGCAGTCGTCGAGATCGGATCCTATCCGGAATACGCCGCGTTCGGGGAGAGGCTTCGAGCGCTGGGATATTCCGAAGACATGAGCGAGGGCGCGCCCGCGTGTCGCTGGGTGCGGTCGGAGTTATTGCTCGATGTCCTGCCGTTGGATGAGTCGATTCTGGGATTCTCGAATCGTTGGTACCGCGTGGCTATGGCGTCGGCAGTTCCCCAGGCGCTACCTGGCGGGGCCGTGATCCGGTTGGTGACGGCGCCGTGCTTTCTGGCGACGAAGGTCGAGGCGTTCCGGAGCCGCGGCATGGGTGATTACGCGATGTCACACGATCTGGAAGACGTAGTTTACGTCATCGATGGCCGCGGCTCCATCATCGACGAGGTGGAGGCAGAGGCGACAGATCTCCGGCAGTATCTTCGCCACGAGTTCGGCGCGCTCCTCAGCGATCCGCGATTCCTGGACGCCCTCCCCGGATACTTGCGTCCGGACCCGGCCAGCCAGGCACGAATCGGGGTCTTGATCCGGCGGTTACGGACAATCGCGGGCGTTTGATACGGCGGCACGCCCAGACCTCACCGCCGCCCGATCAGGATCGCGATGATCGTGTTGCTGGTGCCGTCGGTGATGGCTTGCACCGGCGTCGTCGGGGGGCCGAAGGTGCTCGTCAGCTGGGCCGTGGTCGCCGTGGAGAGCGTCCGGTCCGCCACGCGGACGCCGAAGCAGAACTGGTTGAAGCCAAAGCCGAGGGCGCGCTCGCCGGAGGGCTTCGAAAACGAACCATCGTCGTTGTTCGCCACCTCAATCGGCAGGCCCGGCGTGATCTGGCGGCGCGTGGGGAAGAAGAAGCCAAACTGCTTGGCGGCCTGTTCCTGCGGGCTGATGGAGACACGGTAGAGCCCACACCACCACAGCGGATCCTCGGTCTTGGGCAAGCGGTCGTTGTCGATGACGTCGCGCTCAACGGTGACCGTAGTCTTGGTGCGGCCGGCGTATTCGGCGATGACGGGGGCGGCGCCGTCGGAGCGGGCGCGGAAGGTGAAGGGGCCGACGAGACGGTTGGCGGGGATTTCCTTGAGGCTCCAGACGGCGACACCGTCAAGCTTCTCGCCGGCGGTGGCGACGTAGACGCTATAGAGGACGGTGCCGTCGGCGTCGAACTGACCCGAGGTGCGGACGGTGGCATAGGGGGTATCGGCGGCAAAGACGGCGAGGATCGGGAGGGTGAATCGAGCCAGTGGCATGGGTCGATCGTAGGGCGGGGCGGGCGGGAAGATGTCAGGAAGTTGTAAGGAATAAGGGCGCGGAGGCGAGGGCGAGGAGGGCCAGGCCAAGCGCGGCGTAGCGGCGGAAGGGGCCGGAGCCGACGATGGCGGCGACGGCGAGTTTGAGGACGCCGTTCGAAAAGACGCCGGCGAGGAGGGCGATCGGCGCGGCGCGGTATTCAGAGGCGCGGGCCATGGAGAGGGTGAGGGCGTCGACGTCGGTGAGGCCGAGCAGGGCTCCGGAAGTGATGAGGCCGGCGCCGCCGCCGTATTCGTGGGCCCAATAGACGACGTAGAGGACGGCCTGGAAAAGAGCCGCCATCTGGAGCGCGGCGCCGAGTTCGAGGGGGTTGCCGGAGGCGGGGAGACCGGAATCGGCGGGCGGGGAACGGCGGAGGCCGAGAAGCACGACGGCGACGCCGACAGCGGCGGGGAGGGCCAGGCGGGGAGCGAGTTGGAGCGCCATGGGCAAGTTGAGGACGGCGAGAGCGGCGAAGACGCGGAAGTACATGACGGTGCAGGCGGCGACGACGCCGAGAGCGAGGGAGGGGGCAACGGAGGGTTCGCGGCGGGAGAGGCGGGAGAAGGTCCAAGTGACGTTGGTGGAGGAGACGAGGCCGCCGAGGAAGCCGGTGAGGACGTAGCCGCGGCCGGTGCCGGCGATGGCGCGGGCGATGTAGCCGGCGAAGGAGAGGAAGGAGAAGAACAGAACCAGCATCCAGAGTTCGCGCGGGCGGATGCCGCCCCACGGGCCGAAGGGGCCTTCGGGGAGGATGGGCAGGACGACGAGGGCCATGACGGCGAAACGGGCGCCGGCGGAGAGGCCGGGGCCGGGGATGCGGGCGACGAGGGTGTGCAGGCGGGATTTTTCGACGAGGAGGAGGGCGGTGCCGGCGAAGAGGCCGGCGGCGATGCGGCCGTTGTCGAGCCCGGCGAGGAGGCCGGCGGCGATGACGACGAGGGCGGCGACCTCGGTGGTACCGTCGACGTCTTCGCGGCTGGCGGCGCGGTAACCGATGAGAACGAGGCCGACGGCGCCGGCGATGAGGAGGGCGGCCGCCGACTCGAAGCCGGCCGTGTAGAAAAGGCCGGCGAGGCCGGAGAAGAGGCCGAGGAGGGTGAAGGTGCGGATGCCGGCGAAGTGGGGGTGAGGCCCGGTGGCGTGGCCGGACCACTGGCGTTCCATGCCGATGGCGGCGCCGCCAAGGGCGGCAATGGCGAGTGCGAGGAGCGAATCGGCGTTGAGGATCATGCCCGATTCGATTGTGTCGCAAACGGGGTTAGCGGAGAAGGGCCTCGAGTTGCTGGCGGCCGGAGATGATGTCGGGCGCCGTTTTGCGGGGCGGGCCGACGGCGCGGCGGACTTCGGCGAGCGTGGGCCGGAGTTGGGCGCGATGGGCCGGGAAGGCGGAGGCGGCTTCGGAGACGATCATGGCGAGTTGGTCTTCATTCAGGTCGATGGTGCGGGCGGCGTAGTCGGCGGCGAGGCCGGAAATGGCGTCGGAGGCGATGCGGGCGGTGGCGTCGGTATGGGGGGCGTTGGCCTGGGTGAGAAAGCGGAGCACGTCGAAGCGGGATTCCGGGCCAGCGGGGACGGCGGCGGCGAGGCGGGCATCGAGATCGGGGAAGCGGGCGATGGCGACGGCGACGGCGGCCTGGCAGACGGATTCCCGGGTGGAGGAGCGGTGGGTGACGGCGAAGAAGGGTGCGAGAGTCGCGTCGGCGGGGAGGGCTTCGAGTTCGGCGCGGGTGGCGACGGCGGCTTCGTCGGAGTACTGGCGGTCGGCGGCCTGGCGGGCGGCGTAGGCGCGGTTTTCCTCTTCCATGTAGGAGGCGTTGCCGTAGGCCAGCAGGATCGCCGCGAGGAGCGCCGGGGCTCCGGAGGCCGGCAGGAGCAGCGAGGGGGCGTTGCAGAGGACGGCGATGTGGACCGCGGCCGGCACGAGAGCAAGGACGACGCGGGCGGCCGCGGGCACGGGCAGGGTACCGAAGAGAACGACGGCGCCGGCGAGGCCCCAGGCGCAGTGGGCAGCCATGGGGAGGAACCAGTCGCCGCGGGCGAGATGGAGGATGGCGGCGGCGGTGAGCAGCCACGCGACGAAACAGGCGAGTCCGGCGGCCAGGAACTCGCCCATGCCGGCGATGCGATAGATCAGAGCGGCGGACAGAAGGATGGCGACGAGGCCGGCGCCGGAGAGGATTGCCATGATCTGGATGGCGCAGCGGGCGGGGGGAAATTGTCAGGGCGGATCAAGAGGATTCCAGCGAGACCTCGAGCAGGGCGAGAAGCTGGGCGGCGATGGCGATGAGGAGCAGGTCCTGGCGGCGGAAGAGGATGAGCAGGTGGAGGCCGGCGGGGGCGGCGAGAAGGGCGGCGCGGAGGAACGGGGAGACCGGAACCTGACCGGCGAGGACGGGGTAGGCGGTGAGCGCCCACATGACGTGGACGAGAAAGGCGAAGAGGCGGATTCGCCGGACGGGATCGGGAAGCGCCCGAATGGCGAGCGCGGTGAGCAGGCAGCCGAGGAGGAACGCGCCGAGGGCGGCGAGCCAGAGTTCGGGATCGCGGGCCGGATCGCGCCAGGCCGCGATGGCGGCCGGCACGAGCGTGGCGGGGAGGGCGGCGGCGGCGAGGGGGGAGCGGGTCAGTTTTGCAGAACCTCGACCGAATCGGCGCCGCAGATCTCCTCGACGCGGCGGCGGAATTCGCGGTCCGGGCGGACGCGGTCCTGGACGTCGAGGATGGCGGAGAAGTCGCGCGGAGATTCGAGCTTCAGGCGCACCTGGGCGTTGCCGGGCTTCGAGTCGAACAGCGCGCGGAGCTCGGAAACGGGGTCGTGGCCGTTCTGGATGAGTCGGACACGGATGGCGATGATCGACGGCAGCGGCACGCGGGCGTTGGCGAGCGGGAGGAGGTCCTTGACGCGGAGACGCGGGGCGGCGCCTTCGTCGGGCATCACGGTGGCGGTGATGAGGCAGGCGTTGTCGTCGGTGAGGTGGGGGCTCAGGTCGTCGATCAGATGGTCGTTGTCGCGGCCGTTGAAGATCATGCCTTCGAGCACGCCCTTGTGGTCCTCGACGCCGAGGGTGACGTAGAGCTTGCCTTCCTTCGAACGGCGGCGCTGGATGTTGGTGAGGATGCCGCAGAGCTTCACTTCGAAGTTCCTGGGGAGCTCGGCGAGCTGGTCGGTTTCGTGGGAGCGGAGGTCGGCGATGCGGTCTTCGAAGTCGTCGAGGGGGTGGCCGGAGACGTAGAATCCGATCATCTCCTTTTCGCCCTGGAGGGCCTGCATGCGCTTCCAGTCGGGCACTTTGGGGAGGTCTTCCTGGGGCGCGTCGGCGCCGCCGAACATGTCGCCGAAGAGGCCGGCCTGGCCGGATTCGCGGTCGCGGCGGACTTTCTGGCCGTGTTCCATGGCGCGGTCGATGGCGGCGAAGAGCTGGGAGCGGGTGCCCTCGAGCGAGTCCATGGCGCCGGCTTTGATGAGCGATTCGATGGCGCGTTTGTTGACGGCGGAGAGGTCGACGCGTTCGGTGAATTCGAAGATGCTCTTGAACGGCCCGCCTTCGGCGCGGGCGGCGAGGATGGACTCGACGGCGCCCTGGCCGAGGTTCTTGATGGCGCCGAGGCCGAAGCGGATGGCTTCGCCGTCGGGGGCGAAGGACATGAGGCTCTTGTTGATGTCGGGCGGGAGGACCTTGATGCCGCGTTCGCGGCATTCGTTGATGTACTTCACCACCTTGTCGGTGTTGCCGGTTTCCGAGGTGAGCAGGCCCGACATGAACTCGATGGGGAAGTGGGCCTTGAGGTAGGCGGTGATGTACGCCACGTAGGCGTAGGCGGCGGAGTGGGACTTGTTGAAGCCGTAGCCGGCGAACTGCGCCATGAGGTCGAAGATCTTGTCGGCCTTTTTGACGTTGATGTTCTTCTTGCCGGCGCCCTCGAGGAAGCGGATTTTCTGGCGTTCCATCTCCTCGGCCGACTTCTTGCCCATGGCGCGGCGAAGGATGTCGGCGTCACCGAGCGAGTAGCCGGCGAGGACGTTGGAGATCTGCATCACCTGCTCCTGGTAGACGATGATGCCGT
>CAYMTH010000011.1:9839-15078 GCA_964393235.1 uncultured Solibacteraceae bacterium
TGGGCGTCATGGCGACGGCCCTGCTTTCCTTCCGACAGCAGCGGTTCGAGCTGGGGCAGGTCGTAGACGACCTCTTTTTTGCCGTGTTTGCGGGCGATGAAGTCGTCGACCATGCCGCCCTGGATGGGGCCGGGACGGTAGAGGGCGTTGAGGGCGCAGAGGTCCTCGATGCGTTCGGGCTTGGAGCGGCGGAGGATGTCCTGCATGCCGCCGGATTCAAACTGGAAGACGCCGGAGGTGTTGCCCTTGTGGAAGATCTCGGTGTAGGTGAAGACGTCGTCGAGGGGGATCTCCTCCATGACGATTTTCTTGCCGCGGTTGGACTCGATGAGCTTCAGGGCGTCGTCGACGATGGTGAGCGTCGTGAGGCCGAGGAAGTCCATCTTGAGCAGGCCCATTTTTTCCAGGCCGCTCATGTCGTACTGCGTCACAATTTCCTCTTTGTTCGTCTTGTAGAGCGGGACGAGGTTCTTCAGAGGTTCGGGCGAGATGACGACGCCGGCGGCGTGGACGGAGGCGTTGCGGGCCATGCCTTCGAGGCGCTGGGCGACCTCGAGGACGTCGGCGACGCGGGGGTCGGCCTTGGCGGCTTCGCCGAAACCGGGCTCCTGTTCGATGGCGTCCTTGAGCTTGATGTTGAGCGTGGGCGGGACGAGCTTGGTGAGCTTGTCGACTTCGCCGAAGGTCATCTCCATGACGCGGCCGACGTCCTTGATGGCGGCCTTGGCGCCGAGGGTGCCGAAGGTGATGATCTGGGCGACCTGTTCGCGGCCGTATTTTTCGGTGACGTATTGAATGACTTTGCCGCGGCCGCGGGGCTCGAAGTCGGTATCGATATCGGGCATGCTGATGCGCTCGGGGTTGAGGAAGCGCTCGAAGAGCAGGCCGTACTGGAGCGGGTCGATATCGGTGATGGTGAGGGCGTAGGAGACGAGGGAGCCGGCGGCGGAACCGCGGCCGGGGCCGACGGGGATGTTCTGTTCGCGGGCGTAGCGGATGAAGTCCCAGACGATAAGGAAGTAGCCGGAGAACTTCATCTGCTGGATCATTTTGATCTCGCGGCTGAGGCGCTCCTCGTACTCGGGCATGGCGGTGCGGAGGCGGCCCTGGGCGGCGAGCCATTCCAGGCGCGGGCGGCGTTTTTCGAAGCCCTCGCGGACGGCGTACTCGAAGTAGCTGTCGATGGAGTGGTGGGGCGGGACGTCGAACTTGGGGAAGGGCTCCTTGACCTTTTCGAGCTTCACCTGGCAGGACATGGCGATCTCGTAGGGGTTGACGAGCGATTCGGGATAGTTGGAGAAGAGCTGCTCCATCTCCTGCTTGTTCTTGATGTAGAAGCAGTCCTTGTCCCACTTCATGCGGCCGGGGTCGTTGTAGGTTTTGCCCGTGGAGATGCACATGAAGATGTCATGGGCGCGGGCGTCGGCCTTGCGGAGGTAGTGGGCGTCGTTGGTGGCGACGAGGGGGAGCTCGAGGTCGCGCGCGAGGCGGGCGACTTCGGGGATGAGCTTCTTGTCCTGGTCGAGGTCGTGGTCCTGGATTTCGAGGAAGAAGTTCTTGGCGCCGAAGATCTCGCGGTAGTTGCCGGCGAGTTCGCGGGCCTGCGAATACTTGTCCTCGAGGAGGGCTTCGTTGACGTCGCCGCGGAGGCAGGCCGACAGGCAGACGAGACCTTTGGAGTGCTGCTGGAGGAGGTTTTTGTCGACGCGGGGCTTGTAGTAGAAGCCGTCGAGGTAGCCGGTGGAGACCAGCTTGATGAGATTGCGGTAGCCGTCCTGGTCCTGGGCGAGGAGGACGAGGTGGTTGTAGCGGCCCTGTTTTTTGTGGTCGTCGACGACGTAGACTTCGCAGCCGATGACGGGGTGGATGTTCTTGGCCTTGGCGGCGTTATAGAACTCGACCGCGCCGAACAGGTTGCCGTGGTCGGTCATGGCGATGGCGGGCATCTGCTCTTTGGAGGCGATGTCCATGAGCTGCTTGATCTCGCAGGCGCCGTCGAGCAGGGAGTAATCGGTATGGCAGTGGAGGTGAACGAAGGGTACGTCAGACATCGAAGATCCGGATTCGGTATCCCGGGGAAGGAAACCTCAATTATACTTTTGCTAGTTGCCAGAGGACTTCATGGAACGCAGAAAACTTCTCATCACCGGCGCCGCGGCGCTGTCGATCGGCTCCCGTCGAATTCTGGGGGCGAATGACCGAGTGCGGGTGGGTCTCATCGGGCTCGGCGGGCGCGGGAACGCGCACCTGGGCTCCTATTTACAGATTCCGGGCGCGCAGATGGCGGCGATCTGCGACGTGAACCAGGCGGCGCGGGAGCGGGCGAACGCGCGGGTCGTGAAGGCCGGGCAGGAGAAGGCCACCGAGTTCGCCGACATGCGGAAGCTGTTCGACTCGAAGGACATCGACGCCGTGTCGATGACGATGTTCGACTCGAAGGACATCGACGCCGTGTCGATGGCGACGCCGAACCACTGGCACGCGCTGGGGGCGATCTGGGCGATGCAGGCGGGCAAGGACACCTACTGCGAGAAGCCGGCGAGCTACAACCCGTTTGAGAGCAAGCAAATGATCGCGGCGGCGCGGAAGTACAAGCGGATGTGCCAGATCGGGTCGCAGAGCCGGTCGACGCCGCACGTGATCGAGGCGATGCAGGCGCTGAAGGACGGCATCATCGGCAAGGTGTACATGTCGAAGGGGCTGTGCTTCAAGCGGCGGAAGTCGATCGGGCGGAAGCCGGACGGGCCGGTGCCGCCGGGGCTCGACTGGGACATGTTCCTGGGGCCGGCGCCGATGCGGCCGTTCAACGAGTTGCGGTTCGCCTACAACTGGCACTGGTTCTGGGACACGGGCAACGGCGACCTGGGCAATCAGGGCGTGCACCAGATGGACATCGCGCGCTGGGGCATGGGCCTGGCGAACGACCATTCGGGGCTGAAGAACGTGGTTTCGACGGGCGGCAAGTACGCCTACGACGACATGCAGGAGACGCCGAATACGCAGATGTGCTCGTTCGACTACGGCGACCGCGAGGTGGTGTTCGAAGTGCGCGGCGTGTTGACGGGCGGGGAAGGGACGCTGGGCGCGGGCCCGCGGGCGACGAACGCGATCGGCAACCTGTTCTACGGCGTGGACGGTTGGATGGAGCTCGACGGCGGCGGGTATCGCGTCTATAAGGGCGAGAACAACGAAGTGGTGAAGAACGTGAAGGGCGAGCGGGGTCTGGACGGGACCGTGCGGCACATGGAGAACTTCCTGGCCGCGGTGCGTTCGCGGGACTACAAGAGCCTCAACGCGGAGATCGAGATCGGCGCGGCGGCGGCGGATTTCTGCCACTTCGCGAATATTTCGTACCGCGTGGGCAAGCGGCTGAACTGGGATTCGACGAAGCAGCAGTTCGACGACGCGACGGCGAATAAGCTGCTGACGCGGGATTACCGGAAGCCGTACGTGGTGCCGAAGGTGTGACGCGCGTTATGCGCCTTTCGCTGATCCTGGTTGGTTTGTCGCTGTGGGCCGATCCGCTCGTGATCGGCCACCGCGGCTGCCGGGCGTTGCGGCCGGAGAACACGATTCCGGCCTTCGAACACGCGCTGAAAACCGGCGCCGACATGCTGGAACTCGACGTCGTGGTGACGCGCGACAACGCGCTCGTCGTGCACCACGACCTGGAGCTGAACGGGCGGCCCGTGCGGCAGATGACCCTCGCCGAGGTGCTCGCGTTCGACCGCGGCGGCACGCCGAGCAAGGGCTTCGCGAAGCAGTTACAGATGCCCGGCGTGAAGATACCGAAGCTAGAAGAAGCCTTCGCGTTCGCACGGACGAAACGGGCGCGGCTGATGGTGGAAACCAAGGTCGATCCGAACGTCGATCCGGAGTGGTTCGCCGGCGCCGTCGACGCGTTGATCCGGAAGTACGGGCTGAGCGACCGGGTGTGGCTGCAGAGCTTCGACCACCGCACGCTGCACGCGATGCGGAAGCGGAATCCGGCCGTCGAACTGGTGCTGCTGAACCCGGCGCGGCGGCTCGACGACTACGTGGGGCCGGCGAAGGCGCTGGGGCCGAAGGCGATCCAGTTCGTGAATTTCCGGGTGATCGACGCGGAGATCGTGAAGACGCTGCGGGGGGCGGGGATCCGGGTGCTGTCCGGCACGACGGACGACCGGAAGGAGTGGGAGAAACTGCGCGGGCTTGGGGTGGATGGGATTCTGACGGACGATCCGGAGGATCTGCGGCGGTTTTTGGGGCGGAAGTGATCGCTTTCGCGGCAAATGCCCGCGAATATGTTGGTATGCGCGTAGCGATCCTTCTGGCGGCGATGGCCGCGGCGTTCGGGGCCGACGAGCGGTTCCGGGTGGTGATGACGGAGAAACGCGGGGCGGTGGTGATCGAGGACCTCGTTTTCCGCAACAGTTTTCACCAGTACGACCCGGCCTACCGGATCTGCCCGGCGGAGCGGAAGGGAGCGGCGGCGGTGCTGTTCGTGCACTGGCTGGAGCCGGAGTCGGCGACGTCGAACCGGTCGCAGTTCGTCGACGAGGCGGTGGAGTTGGCCGGGCGGGGCGCCTGCTCGCTGCTGGTCTCGACGATGTGGGCAGGGCCGGACTGGTTCCTGCAGCGTGACCCGGCGAAGGACCGCGTGGCGACGCGCCGGCAGGGGACGCGGCTGAAGGACGCGCTGGACTTCTTATTGGAGACGCCGGGGCTGGACCTTTCGCGGGTGGCTTACGTCGGGCACGACTTCGGCGGGATGTTCGGGGCGACGCTGGCGGCGACGGAGCGGCGCGTGGGCGTCTGGGCGTTCCAGGCGGCGACGCCGCGCTGGCACGAGTGGTATCTGCTGGGCCGGAAGCTGGAGGGCGAGGCGAAGGAGAAGGTGGTCAAAGAGATGGCCGACGTCGATCCGATCGCGTCGGTGGCGGCGGCGAAGGGCGCCTTCCTCTTTCAATTCGGCACGAACGACCCGTACGTGCGGAAGGCGCGCGCGGAGGAGTTCTTCGCGGCGGCGCCGGAGCCGAAGAAGGTCCTTTATTACGACGCCGGGCACGGGCTGAACGACGCGGCGAAGCGCGACCGGGCGGCGTGGCTGCGGGAGAAGCTGAAGCTGCGTTAGCGCTTGACGACGCGGCCGCCCTTCATGACGAAGACGACCTTTTCGACGGCGCGGATGTCGTCGAGCGGGTTGCCGGGGACGGCGACGATGTCGGCAAGGCGGCCGGGGGCGAGGAGGCCGCGATCG